>JAATVR010000205.1 GCA_014523665.1 Nitrososphaerales archaeon TH526 | reverse complement strand
TGATCAAATCTGCAATAGCACCGACTGTATCCTCAATTGGAAATTGTGGATCCAGACGTCCTGGTTGATAAAGGTCGATATAATCAGTATCAAGTCTCTGCAAAGAATAAGAAATAAAGTTCTTGACGGCAACTGGCCGCAAGTCAGTACCGGTAAATTCTCCATTCAAGCCACGTAATGCTCCGAACTTGACTGATAAAAAGAATTTATTTCGCCTTCCCTTCATAGCTTCTCTCAATAGCAGCTCGTTATGACCCATACCATAATAGTCGCCTGTATCAAAGAAGTTAATACCTTCCTCCACTGCCAAGTTTATTGTTGCTAAACTTTCTTTGTCATCTCTTGTCTCTTTGCTACCATAAAAATCCGACATTCCCATGCATCCCAGCCCAACCTGGGAAAGTTGCGGTCCATTTTTTCCAAGCATTCTAGTCTTCAAACAAATACCTCCTTTTAGTGTTAATAGTACAATCAACTGACGTAATTATTGTTTTGGTGGGACTGAAGGAGTCATTATTTGTTGAAGTGCAATGCTAAATGCTCTACATTGTATCTGACATTCATAAAGCTACTGATTGCCCTGGTAAAGACCCCGATTACAAGACTATGGATAACTAAAGATTACTCTGACACATGCAATAAATGAGAAGTACAATACTTCTGTTTTTTTGATTAACAAGTACATTAGATAAGCATAAATGAAATAATTCTCATTGTAATACAATGCAAAAGGAGAAAGTTAGGGAAGAAGTATCATCATCAAAATATTTAGTATTTGAAGATATATGTCCTACCTGGGCGTCCAAACTTAGAACAGGTTTAGATAATGAAGATATAAAGACTCTTGTACATGATTCAAAATACTGTATTGTTGGGGAAGCGTGGGGTTATACAGGAAGACAAACAGGATATTACATTGCTCCTTTGATTCCATTTGTAGGATGCTGGACGTGTGTGAAGTTTGGTAGAACAATGGGCAAGATCGCAAAGCATTATGGTCAATCATCTACTACGGGTCATTTGCAACAGATAATTAGCAATTTTGTTACACACTGGAATGAAAAACATTCACATCGAGACTAGAGAAAGGTCTTGACCTGTATATTGGCATAATGTAGACAGATTAGTTAGCATATGGTAAAAGAAAGACTTGTTAGTCATGAGATTCATCTAAAGCAACGTCCAGTTGGAATGCCCACTGAGGATAACTTCCAACTCGTCAAGGTAAATATTCCAGATCTAAAGGATGGCGAATTCTTGGTACGCAACATATGGATGTCAGTAGATCCGTATATGCGAGGACGTATGAGAGAAATTAGGAGCTATATATCTCCATTTCAAATAGGTGAACCTCTTGAAGGAGGTTGTATAGGTCAAATTATAAAATCAAATAATGACCGATTTACTGTTGGTGACTACGTTCTTGGAAATTTAGGTTGGAGAGAGTATTGGCTTTCAGATGGTAGTGGAAGTGATGTAATGAAGATCGATCCGAATTTGGCACCAATTCAATGGTATTTGGGTATCTTGGGTTTAACAGGACTCACAGCTTATGTTGGACTTTTAAAAATTGCCCAGTTAGTTGATAATAGCAATAGTACTATATTTGTTTCTGCTGCTGCAGGAGCAGTTGGTTCTGTGGCATGTCAGATTGCAAAAATAAAGGGATGTCGTGTTATAGGAAGTGCTGGCTCACAAGAGAAGGTAAAGTGGCTACTTGATCAAGCTAAAGTAGATCATGCCTTTAATTACAAAGAGGTAGGAGAAGGTAATATTTCAGCTGAGTTAGGAAAATCTTGTCCAGGTAGAATTGATATCTATTTTGATAATGTTGGTGGAAAGCATTTAGAAGCAGCTATTGACAACATGAAAACCTTTGGTAGAATTGTACTTTGCGGTATGATATCACAGTATAATCTAACTTCAACACCCACAGGACCTTCTAACCTGTTTCTAGCAGTACCTAATCGACTCAAGCTTCAGGGATTTATTGTTAGAGATCATTATAACATGTTAAATGAATTTTATGTTGATATGTCCAAATGGATTGGTGAAGGTAAAATAAAATGGAGAGAAACAGTGATTGAAGGTATAGAAAATGCACCTAAAGCTTTCTTGTCTCTGTTTAAAGGAGAAAATATTGGCAAGATGTTAGTAAAGATTGGATTCTGATCCATTGCAGTACTCACAACATTCCTGTGCTTCAGCATCGAATAGGTAAATGGTTACTTTAGAAAGGTCTTAAAAGGACTAGGAGAAGAATAAATAAACAAATTTTTAAAAAAATGACATAATT
>JAATVR010000016.1 GCA_014523665.1 Nitrososphaerales archaeon TH526 | reverse complement strand
AACTGAACTTTCCATCCAGCCGCATTTCAGAATCCTCAGTACGTGGCAAGTTTCATTTCGAATAACGTTCCTTGAAAGAGTGCATTAGAGTAAGGACAAAGAAGCAATGGGGGCTAGGTGCCGAGATATGTTTTTTCAAAGATAGATATGTAGACAATTGTTATCTTGTTCTATACTCCTCACGCATTTGATACACTACTACTCCAAATAACGTAAATGCCGCCACTATGGCCGCTATGAAGGCTGCCATGAATACGCTAGTTGAGATCTGGGCTAATTCAACACTTACACTAGCTGTAAAGATAGCATAAACTAGAATAATGAATCCTATTAATGCAAATAAGCCCATTAGTATTGCCCTAATATTATTTGATAACCTAATGGACTCAGAAAGAGATATATCATTCCTGCCTGCCTTACCGGGTGTCGTCGAAGTTATTTTTCCTACAATCTTATCTTTGAAATTTGTTGTATAGGATGGTTCCGATTTCTTGCTAGTATCACTCGATTGAAAATCGTGTTGTCCATCAGTGTTATCCTTCGGCTGCTCTGGATCGCTCATTCTATAATACTAGTATTCGCATGCATACTATTAGTATCTTTGCTAAAAAAAGACAGCAAAACATTTGTTGTAATGCGAATGATTTTTAAGTTGAGCCTAAATGTAGAAGTCTATTTACTAATTAGATAACGACATGTAAGTTATAAGTTGAAGTGCTCAATTTTGCTCAATTCTGAATCAGTCATACTTTAGGCTGTGCGTATTTGACTTTATCTCATCAAGTTTGGAGAAGGTATCTCTAATTGTATCATCTTCAATATCTAGCACTTGCGCTTACACTTGCATATGACTGGCAGTTCTAAAACTTATAGAAAATTGGATTGGAATACACGGTCAAAAAGTATCGTCAGTGTTATTGACTGAATTATCTTGACATACAACATTTAAATCGTATTTTAGGCTATTTATAATAATGAATCAAACATCTTTGATTACATTAACCTTAACATTGTCTTTAGGACTGATGACCTTTGTCTCTGTAGGCTTAGGTCCTTCGTACGGACAACAAAACCAGACGAGTAATACGACAGCAACACAACCTCAACAAGGGCAGCAGCAACAACAACAAAACCAGACGACAGAAATTGGAAGTGCTACTGAAATTGAAAATTTGACGGCGGGCAATATACCGGTACTCGGAAATGAGACCAATATTGAAAGTCAAAACGATACCTCTGTTGGAGAAGGATTACAAAAAGAACAGTCAACGAGTGATACTAATATGACTGATAATCAGACTGAAGCAGGAGGTAACCAGACTCAAAAAACAACCAATCAGACTGAAGCAGGAGGTAACCAGACTCAAAAAAGCCCCCTAGAACAAATAGGTGAAACGATTAGCGGCATATTTGGAGGAGCTAACCAGTCGAAGTAGATTGTTTATTCATTTTTCTTTTTTTTGGGACCAATGAATTATATTCTTCTTGAATAGAACATTTGTGCATCAGTATACGGATCGATTATTATCCAGTAGACTAGCCGTAAGAAAACAAGCTTTAGCATCGGGATCCGTTTTTTATCACCTTGTATAATTCAAAGCGGTTCATATTAGACATTTAGATATCTAGAATAATTAGGTCGTAGTTATCTGCTTTGAAACTTTTTGATTCAACCTCAAATCCATAAAAATTCTAAAGATAACCTCTAAAACAAGGTAAGGTCATGTTCGTAATCCACTATCACGAATCGTTTTCCTCTTATCCTGTCATTCGTAATTTGCCATCTCTTTTCTTCAATCAGATGAGGCCTTAGTGGTTCCGTCTAAAGCGGTTATTGGTAATGCGAAATCTGAAATAGCAATTAGAATGGGTGACGAATATCCATTTTGACGTCGTGATCGCAAGAGTTTCCATAGAAATTAAAAAACTAGGATTGTAGTTTTCTAAATTATATTTATGATTTATAATTTTGCTATATTGCTCTTCTGCAGCAAATAAATCAAGTACTCATTTCTTAGATCCTGACTTAACGGTGCATGAGCAACATGAAATTAGTACTTGTCACTTGAATTTCTTCATTCTATTTTTGGCCGTACGCTTCTGCTTTCCAGATTGAATTTTTCTAAGTGACTTGGTTTTCTTAGATCTTGGTTTCACATTAGTAGAGGAAGATCGTTTTCTAAATGCCCCTGTTCCGGTTACAGAAGATGGTCTTATCCTTCGAATATCATTTTGAATCCGTATGACTTGTTTTTGCAGCTGACTGATTTGAGATTGGATTTGCTTCACAATTTGTGCTTGTGACTGCCCTATTCCTAAACCTGTTGTTGTTCTGTTCTGCTTCTCTTTATGAAAAGATTGAATTATTAATGTCATTTTATTAATCTGATTTCCTTGCTTCTCTACTTGTTTTGAGATGCTTGATAAATAAGAAGTTATTCTCCTCTTCTGTTTGATTTTGCCAATTTTGGATTCCTCTTGCGCCTGTTCTATTTGTTTATTCTGTTCTTGCACTTCTTCTTCTTGTTGTTCTGCTGATGGAGGGGCTCCGATAGTTGAAATCCGTTCATCTGTCACGTCAATTGAAGTAGGTCCTACCTCTCTTTTCTCTAACGGTTTATCCACTATCTCTTCAGTCATAATAGATCCTTCTTCTCCTTCCTCAAACATGCGCTTTTCTTCGCCCACGTCCTATTTATCTTAAATGTAGAATAAGATATGCATCTTGTGAATAATTCGTGTAATTCTTTTGTCTACATTAATACATCCTTCTGTTCATCAAAATATAATAATATCTCTGATGGAATCGACAAGTCAAGCCCGTAACAATGATGATATAGAATTCTGGTTCACACAAGTAGAATTTGATGCGATCATTGTTTCATATTATCTACTAAACCTTTACATTTCACGGCAGTCTCCCCCCTACATTTCTAAGTGTGTAAATAGCTAAATACAACAATTGATCCCTACATACCAATATTATGAAATAAGTCATAAGGGAAGACAATACCGACAGATTTTTGAAGAATTGCAAGACCTGTAAAGATTCGGAAGGAACTTCAATCAGTAGCCATTTCATGATTAATCTTATCCAGTGCTAGTACGACATTCTGCAGTATTTATATCACTGGTATTGTCATTTTCTACAATTTGCCTTATTCCTGCCTGCATGAAACCATCTATATTTTGTGCAATTTGTCTACCTTCTTCTTGGGTTATAAACGAGTTAGTCTGCAGTCCTACAGTACTAAGCACGGTTCTATTCAAAGGATTAGGATCGATAGTTTTCAAATCTTCTAATATTTGTTTGAGGAACAGTTTATTTACAATTCCATTTACAACATATTTATCAATATTCCCAATTTGATGATTCTTGGTTATATTGATGTCATATTTGGAGGTCGAATTTTCACAAGATTCAAAGACAATGCTTGAAATTGATCTCAAAGCTGAACAAGAAACTATCAAAAACTATAGAGAGAGAATCAGACAGGCTGAAAGATCAGGTGAATTTGCTCTCTCTGAAGCGTTAAGAGAAATTATCAGACAAGAGCAGGATCATGAAATAGATCTGAAAGATGCTCTCGGTTTACGATGATAATAAACAAACTAACAACATTCAACCTGTTGGTATGAGGAGCTTCTTTTTTTCTGCTGCTTACTGCCACGTTGGATGAGGTTTTTTATACTGTCAAAGCCGTTAACGATTGAATCCAGTAAACAAACTGTAATACTGTGGATTAAAAGCCGCGAGAATCTTTTGTATTCCTCACCAGGGTTCCCGTAAACATCAAATTTAATAATTCTAGAGATCTTGAAAATCTGAAAGTATTGTTCGTGACGCGACACCTTTAGTGTGAACAAACTCCGCCCTTGAATTTGCGTATGTTTGATATACTATGAACCTTGTCTCGCCCCTATCAAAATAAAACTCGTAGTTTATTGTACCTGGTTCGGTAGCTTCTACCAAATTGCTCGTATCCAATACCAGTTTCTTGTGTTCTTCTATCTTTTCATCTTCTATGATAATTTCTGCTCTTAAATGTATATGATTTGGAGTCAAGGTGATATTATCACTAAGGCTCCCAATGTATGATTGCTTTCAATACTCCCATGCACCTCAAGGCCGCCTACCTAATTTACATATCAAACGCTTTTTATAGAATATTGTGCATTAGACTGTAACTTCAAACATAAGGTATGGTGACTTCTGAATCTGGTTTGGATTGCACCTGATTTCTAGTTGCCTGCCTGATTAAAGATGACTGCTGGTTTATCATGCGTTATTATTTTATTCTTGCTTTTCGAAATCATTCCATAAATCCAGTTTTCGCACGCTCCACCCATGACATCGTTATATGTCGATACTTGTTAATCGGTATATTGAGTTTATATAGTGTAGCTTTATTTGTAGATTCATTACAATTTCATGAAGAATTACTCCAGATTGCATCGGTTTATAGTATGGCAATATTAGTTCCAGTCCGATGACGAATACTCACAATTGAAGTAGGATTACTGTCTCTGCCTATCACGAAATTATGTGATGGGATAGTAAGTAACTTAATTCATGTTGGAAATCTCGCTGCTGCATACAAACTTATTGAATATACTATTGTAACATCACCAAATGTCGAAATTTTTAACTCCAGAAGACTTGCTCAATTCACAGGTGAAAGAATTTAATAAAGGAAATATCAGCTTCTTAATGACGCTATATGAAAAAGCCGCTTGCTTTGCCTCTGAGCCAGGACATGTAGTTAATGATCTGGAAGGTATACGCAAAACCCTACAAGATTTTATTGGTATGAGAGCTAAGTTAGAAGCCAAAACAAAAAGGGTAATTCAGGCAAGCAATCTATCTCTTCTTATAACAGAATGGTCGATCACTGCAAATGACCCTGATGGTAACCCAGTTAATATCAATGGAAGAGGTACTATAGTACTACGTCGGCAGTCGGATGGCACTTGGCTTATCGTCATAGAAAATCCCTGGGGAACAAATTGATAACTTGTACATTTCGAATATTAAATGATAGAGTTT
>JAATVR010000204.1 GCA_014523665.1 Nitrososphaerales archaeon TH526 | reverse complement strand
TAACATCCTTCTTGTCTACCTCAAATATCTTCACTACATCATCCGTAATCGCTTCTGCCAATCTATCTTTTTCTCGCTGGGTTCTACCACTGTAAGTGGAGATTGTTATTACTGGCATAGAATAATAAGATTTATCTTGGATGTAAGCTTTGTGTTTTGTAATGTGACACACACAAGCCATTCCGAATATCGAAGCTCAGTGTCAGGTATCTCTTATTGTACCGTGGTTCTATCATTGGTCAAATTTTATTAGAATAACAATATCAGTATTACTTAAATACACAGTTGAATTTTAAAATACCAAAAGTCCCTTACACCCAACAATCAAATCTTGTTCAATACTTTCTCACATGGAAACGGAGTAACTCAGATGATTATGTTCTTCCAAGTAAGCTTGTTTAATCGTCACTATGTTTCTGAACACTAAAATCATTCTTTGACCTTGGTTATAACAACCGTTTTAGCAGAATTAATCATTAACTTTGCAGAAGAAAATAGGGGATTCTATTTTAATTTGATTATAGTTATTACCACGTCAACCGCAATCAGTTTTTCAGTATGCGTCATATTTGCATATTATCTGTTAAGACTTCATAACAAGATGGATACAGCAATATTCATGAGGATTGAGACTGCAAGGTAAGTCATGGATTCCACTTTTTTTCAAGTTTGCGACCTAAACTATAATTTGCTATTTATGTTGCATTCTAGTAAGGTATTATAGAGGTGTCGCATTTTATCAGTATTGAACATATACTTAATACTCTGCTAGTTGTTGAGGGGACATCGATATCTATAATTCTAGGAATTAACAAGTGTGATGATTTTTTTGGAACTGAAATGAGATAGGATGCTAAAGTTGAAAAAGGGTAAAAACATTCATCGTCGTCGTATTATAGCCTGACTATCATTTTTGCTCGATAAAGTATCAGCATACCATGCACTCCATTTTCTCATTTCACTAGTTTACGTCAGTACATTTTTTGTAAAGGCGATTAACGAAGTTAGCTACATCTATTACATAAGTATATATCCCAAATTAATTGATCGTTTAATTCAGTGGTAAATAGGAAGGCTGATCGTTGCCGCCATAACTATGAATGCATGCATAAACCTACACGCGATGAAATGAGCAATTCAAGTTTATTAGAGGAAGAAGGAAAAGTGGAAGAAAAAACCAAAGCTGCTCATCAAGAAAAGATTAATGTAGTCATAATTTCAATAATTGCTTCTTCTGGATTAATGATACTAAAATTTTCTGTTGGCGCTTTAACAAATAGTCTTGGTATTTTGTCGGAAGGCATGAATTCAGGGCTGGATCTCATCGCCGGCCTAGTGACCCTTTATGCCATACGTATGGTGTTAAGACCCTCCGATCTATCGTTTACATATGGATATGGAAAATTTGAGAGTCTATCATCTTTAGCTCAAATAATTCTTCTGCTCGTAGTTGCAAGTTGGGTATCCTATGAAGCAATAAATCGAATATTTTTTGAAGATGTTAGACCTGAGATCAGCATATTTTCCATTTTGATTATGTTTGTGTCGATAGGAATTGATTATGGAAGATCAAGAGCTTTGTATAGGGCTGCTAGAAAATTTGATAGTCAAGCACTTGAAGCTGATGGACTCCACTTTAGAGCAGACATGTTCTCTTCTGCTATAGTCGTTGCTGGGTTACTCGTAGTATTCCTGTTTGGTATTCCTAATGCAGATGCATATGCTGCTCTTGGGGTAGCAGCCGTAATCTTGTATGCATCACTTGGATTAGGAAGAAGAACGTTAGGTGTGTTATTGGATAAAGCACCTAAAGGTCTATACCGAGAAGTCATCCAAGCGGTATCAGATTTGGAAGGCGTGACCAGACCACACAACATCCGAATTAGAAATATGGGATCGGAAACTTTAGTTGAGATGCATATTGATGTTCCCAGAACTTTTACTCATGATAGAGCTCACAGAGTAGCAACATCTGTAGAACAAAAAATAGAACATATCTTGCCTGGTTCAAAGGTTTTGGTACACGTAGATGCAACAGAATCTGCGCATGAAACAATTTTTGACAAGATTAGATTAATTGCTGCCGAAACAGAGGGGATAAGAAATGTTCACTCATTACACGTTTCAAGGATATCCTCTTCCCTTTCGACTGTGGCCGGTTCTTCACTAGATACTCCCCAAAAGCAATACTTTAATGGTGCGTTAGTTGTAGAGGAGAAAAAGTCTCTTTACGCTTCTAACGAACCTCCACTACATCTGTATCTGGATGTACAGATGGGGCCGAGTCTTGATCTCAATACTGCTCATTCCATCGTGGACTCTTTTGAAGGGAGATTAAAAAAAGAAATTCCACAGATAAAAGACATAACTACCCATCTTGAAATTGAATCTTCAATAGAAGACCTAAGAATGGCGGGGATTGAGAAGAGGATAGGCCGCGATCACTTGATGAAAATAAACGAAGCTATGCTATCTGTCGATGAAGTATTCGGTTTCAAGGATATTCGAGTATTTGATGATGTAAATGGAGAACGGCATATAACTTTGACAATCTGTCTTACTACAAAAAATGGAACTGTGGCTACTTCTCTTACATTAGAGGATGCACACAAAATTGCGACCAAAGTTCAAAATATGATTATTAATTGTACAGGAGCAACGAGGGTAGTAGTACATACAGAAACAGATAGCTGATGTTGATTGAATTGCAAGGTATGTTTTGTTTTGTTTTGTTTTGTTTTGTTTTGTAACTCAATACATCACCTTCTGAGTCGAGCTTAATCCTCAATGTAATTGATTGGTCAGAAGCTCTGATGTTAGTTACTTCCCTGGTAGGATTCTAGAACAAATTGCAGAAGACGCAGAAATCATGCGCACATACTACTATGAGAGTATTATTATAAACACGCTAAGAGTAACTCGAGGGGTTATTTTTGCATATAAAAATGAAGTCTAATAGTTAGAAACTCCGTCTTTTTTTCCTTTCATTTATATACATTTCATATCGGTGTTCACTTCACACCTCTCCACGATACTCCTTGTTTTTTTAGACGATAAAAATTGATGCTTTAATGACCGGGTATCCAAATAAGCTTAAGTGCTTAGTTACCATTTGACATGAATATTCATCGCATGGTTTGAAGAAAAGAGAACTAAATAGGTTTAAGATTTCCAATCTGAAGTAATAACGATAAGATGTGGAACTTTGATCATTTGTAGAACACTCAAAGCCTCCCATACATTATGTAAGAAGCATTTGGTATGGTTACAAAAAAGTTACAGCTATTTTAGCAGCTTGGACGCTTCTAATGAACAGAGTGATAAATTTACTTTGTCATGTTCCTAGCTCATTGAATAGAATATGCAATGTTTTCTCAGACAATTCTTTTATGAGAATAACAAACCTTTCTCTATTAGGTCAGTATTGTTTTTATTTTAACATGTGAGCTACTTGGTGTTATGAGAAGAATAAAGATGTTCATTGCTTCAAGTTTGGATGGTTTTATTGCCCGAGAAGATGGGAGCATTGATTGGCTGTTCACCGATGATGATTACGGGTATCAAGAGTTTTATGAGTCAGTAGATGCAGTCATAATGGGTAGAAAAACATTTGAAAAAGGCTTAGAGCTTGGTGGCGGAATAAATCCAACTAAGGATAAGAAAAATTATGTATTCAGCAGAAATCAGCAATCTCTAGGTGGGATGGAAAAAGATGATGAAGTAGAATTTGTTGGTAAGGATGTTAGAAAATTTGTAGAACAGTTGGTCGATTCATCTGGTAAGGATATCTGGCTTGTCGGTGGTTCAGAAATAATTTCAATATTGCTAAAAGCTGATCTACTGCGTGATATTATCATGTCCATTCATCCCAAGATTCTTGGCAAAGGTATACCACTATTTAAGAATACAGAGAAGGAGATGAATCTAAAAATGATAAACTGTAAAGCTTTTGATAGTGGATTAGTACAGTTGCATTATACTATATTCAAAAAATGATGCAATAAAGTGAAATACATGTTAGACTTAGTAAAAGATGATATAATAAAAGTAGTCTGTAACATGTAAATACTTTAGATATTTTAGAGCGAACCAAGCCTGCGACAAGCGTCCCATATAAGTAGACCATGTGATACGCTTCGTATCTGGACTTACTCCTTTACTCCTGCATATGTTGTCTGAGGCAATCCTCGACTTGAATGCCCAGTCTTGGTTTAGTCGTGTCAACGGAACCAACCGCCCCTGGAGTTGCAGAAATTAGCACTGTACTGTCATTACTATTTTCATCTAACTGGGAAATTCTTAAAAGGCCTCAAATAAGCTGAAGTCCTGTCAAACCCAAGATACCCAAAGTAGCCTTGGATTGGTGCAATGAGCGGGTCGATCTTCATTATGTCGCCCTCGCTACTGTCTGAGGACCAGTACTCTGCAACCTAAATTTCAAGAATGTGGTCACGTCTTTAAACCGGTCATTGTTTGATTTCATGATCTGATCTACAAATCCAGCTCCTAGAGACTTCCCTTCTTGAAATGGAAATATGTAGCTCTTAGTTTCCCTCATGCGGCGCCCATGCATATGGGGGATCTACTGACATCCATAGATCATGAATCAAGAATTCCCCATCTTTTAAGTCTGGATTATCTACCTTAACAAGCTCAAAATCATTCTCAGTAGGTATTCTAAATGTACGTTGGAATTTTGGTTAGTGTAAAAAAATCTTGAGGACATAAACACGACTATGCTTATTACAAATCGCTGTTGATAATGGCTATATTAACCATTCATTGGTAATTTATAAGTACCAGTTTAGCTTAACTTGTCTAAACGGCCGTCATCTAGCTATGAAAGGAAGAAGCACTGAAAAAACAGAGGTATATTATCATCCCTTTGACGTAGTCAACACAGTAATAAAATTTATAGATAATGCTACTGGGCGAATTGACGGTTGCGTTGACCACACCCGTCCTTCATTGCTTATTGATATTGAAGCACTAAGGATGACCTTTAATGAGGCAAGAAAGCGAGGCATAAAAATAAGATTTGTTACAGAAATGACAGATGACAATATTACTTACTGCAAGGAGCTCATGAGGTCCAGTGTAAATGAGCTTCGTCATCTAGATGGCATCAAAGGCAACTTCTATGTTAGTGAAAAGGAATATGTGTCTCCTGCGACCGTACACGAAGAAGGAAAGCCAGCTTCTCATGTAGTGTACAGCAACGTCAAAGAGGTTGTTGAACAGGGTCAATATCTTTTTGAGACTCTATGGAGCAAGACTCTCCCAGCAGATCAAAGAATAAGGGAGATTGAAAAAGGGGTAATACGTTATGAAACAGTTATAGTAGATAATCCACAAGAGATCATTAAAGAGATTTCTAATCTTATTGCTAATTCAAGTGAACTGGCTACTTGTCTGACTTCAGGCGGTATGATTTATAGTCATGAGCATTTCTTTGACGTAAATAAAAATCTGTTAGATAAGCAAAAGAAGGGAGAACATAAGGGTATCAGGTATATTACCTACATAAATGATCAGAATATGAACCTTGTCAAATTATATCTAGATTACGGTATTGAAGTTAAACATGTTCAAAACTTGCCGCCTATGAGTTTCAGTTTTTCAGACAAGAAAATAGCAATAACAATCGAGAAGATGGAAGATGGTAAATTGGTTCAAAGTCTCCTATTAAGTAACGAACCACACTACCTAAAGCATTTTGCTTCTGTTTTCCAAGAATTATGGGGGAATGGCATTGATGCGGCAGTTAAAATAAAAGAGATTGAAGAAGGGATTGAAACAGCTAAAATAGAGATTATCAGAAATCCTGAAGAAGCAATGAAACTTTCTCGCCAACTAATTAAATCAGCAAAACATGAGGTATTAAGGATATACCCATCTTTCAACGGATTTCGGCGCCATATACGTATCGGTGCGCTGCACTTGTTCAGGGAAGTATTAGAACATGGTATAAGCGTACGGATTCTTGTTCCTGCAGATAAACAACAAATTGACGAGATAATGAACGGGCTAGAATTGGCATTGCCGAAGCTTGAGATAAGAGGCTTGGATAGGAGTTTACAGACTCAGATCGGTATAATAGTAGTAGATAGAAAAGAATCAATGATCATTGAACTAAAAGATGATGCAAAAGAGAGATATTATGACGCAGCAGGATTAGCCTCCTATTCTAATAGTGGACCTATTGCGTTCTCCTATGCATCTATTTTTGAGACTCTTTGGAAACAAGGAGAACTCTATGAACAACTAAAAGCATACAGCGCAATGCAAAAGGAGTTTATCAACATAGCTGCACACGAATTGCGAACTCCAGTGCAGCCAATACTGGGTTTGTCTCAAGTCCTTTTATCTGAAAAAAAAGGCGGGGAACGTTCGGAATTATTGATTGTGATTAATAGAAACGCTGAAAGGTTACAGCAACTCATTGAAGACATACTTGATGTAACAAAAATTGAGAGCCAGTCGCTTCATTTAAAGAAGCAGAGATTCAATCTAAATGATTTGATATTGAGTGTAATTTCGGAGCACAGGAATCTAATTGAAAGGCAACAAAGTAACAAAAAAATAGTATTCACATCTAAGGATGACATTAACACAGAAGGGGATAAAGGGAGGATATCACAAGTCGTATCCAATCTTCTTGGTAACGCTATTAAGTTCACCGAGGAAGAAGGCAGCATCCTTATTTCTGCTGAATTAAAGAAAGAAGCTGACAAAAAAATTGTTGTTGTCTCCGTGAAGGACACAGGCGCTGGAATAGATTCAGAAATGGTACCTCGACTATTTACGAAGTTTGCTTCGAAATCTGAAATGGGGGGCACAGGTTTGGGCCTGTATATCTCCAAAAGTATCATAGATGCACATAGAGGCAAGATCTGGTCTGACAATAATAGTAAAGGGAAAGGAGCCACATTTAGTTTCAGTTTGCCTTTGGACTAGAGGAAGTTGCTTTCATTAACTAGGTCATATCTATAACAGAAGGCCACTATATCCATTCCCAGATTTTTGCAGTACTATTTCCAGATTTATCCATTTCGTATTCAAATACACCTACGACATTATTAAGAGAGGCTAGCTTTCCTGTTGAAGTTGAACGAAAAAAAACGTGGAAACATGAAAACTTACCTTACCTCCTGGACCAGTAATTCGCCTAACTCCCTGTACAGTCAACGTTGCGATTTCTCTACTATCATCATTTGTGACCACTATTCCTTTTGCCTTACCATACAATGCACCCCCCCCTGGACGAGGAACACTCCAATACGTTGTGGTCTCGGTAATACCCGTTTCTTTGAACTTACCGATGGCTCTAAAGGTAGTCTCTATTTTCGGACCTTGAACCTCCAAAACTCTGGCTTATCATCTTGCCTGTGTGTTCATATATTATTTGTCCTAGTGCCATGAGTGTTATCATATAGACTTTGGTTTTATATGAGGACGATTGACTTGAAGATCTTTTTTTAGTTTTCGTCAGTACGATCAAGTGGACACGAATCACCCTACTCAGAAAGGTTTCAGAATGAGCATGCACAATAGCTACCAATTTCACTGTTGGCATGCATTTTCCATATTCAACTGGCATTATGGGTTTAATCATATGTTGTAGAGTTAATCCTGGTTGATAGTGGTAACGCTACCTCAGGCGAATATTATCATAACCTTACGGAATCTGTGTTACGTAAATTCTAGCAGAAACTTTAACTCAACTGCTACTTGATACAATAACAGATGTACATTCTAAGGTAGTCTAAAAAGTCCTCGTGTCCAGTTCCATGAATTTCATCCGGATTGGATTTTTCCTTTAGTTACACGTCCTTAAGTGAAATGATAAGTTTGTTCAAGGACGGAGGGTCATATTCATTGGGAAAACCTTGATGAACGTTCTACTAAAGTCTCAGCGCCGTTTCCCTTAATTATATTAGTTTTTTAATTGGAGTAATATATATCAAAAGATGGAAATGATCCCTTCAAATATACATATGATGGTCGCTTTGAGGGTAGGGATATTCCATCTGACGGGCAGTAGCCACACCTATTTTAGTACCAAAGAAATGGCTAACAATACGCAACGCTAAATCGATTCCAGCTGACACACCTGCAGAAGTGAAGATTGGCTCAACTAACGTGAAGCGGACATCCTTCCGTATTTTCACCTTTGGAGAGGCTTTATGAAGGAAATCAAACGCTCGCCAGTGTGTTGTTGCCTCTCGTTCGTCTAGTAACCCTGCTCTTCCAAGAAGACTCGCACCTGTACACACCGATGCGGTGAGCTTTGTGCGTGCAACTCGATCAGCAATCCTATTCAAGAACTTGACATCATTTATCTGGATCCGGGTTCCCCATCCTCCAGGTACTATCAACAAATCAAGTTCGGGACAATTATCAAAAGTCACATCAGGAATAAGGCATAGGCCGCCAACTGCCAAGACCTGATCCGGTTTTTCCCCTAGTAAGAGTACCCTGAATGGTGAGGGTTCAATCTGTCGTCTCTTTTCATTCAGACGGGCTACTGAGAACACTTCAAATGGACCTGCAACATCTAGAACCTCGACCTGATCAAAGATTAGAATCCCAACTCTAATAGGTAATTGGTTGTGATTCTTGTCCAGATCCATCTTATTGTTATTCTTAATCTGACTCAACACAACCCTCTCTGGAATTGAATGAATAATTCACAGCGGCTTACCAGCCATGAACCAATTCTCTTGGGGTCTTTCATCGTAAGTAATAATGATGTGCTCACGTTTGGTCTTAAGTATCTGTATAGCTGCCTCGGTTATCGCATCTGCAAAAGAGGCTTTTTGTTCTTTCGTCCTTCCAGGATACAACGAAACTGCTATTATAGGCATATGTTGTCCAAAGTGACACTCCACTTATTTATACCAAAAGGGTGCTGAGAAAGGTTATGTCTTTGCAAGGATCGACGAGTTGAATTTTAGGAACCGGTATTAAAAATGTGGAAACATAAGACCATCCTGTGCTATATTTGAGTACACTAGAGCGCCAACTAAGGTATACATTCGCCCCCAACTCATGTTGAAAGTTAGTACTCCGTATTCGAATCAGTATCCAATGTTGAGAGAGCATGGTTCAGGTTTTATCCCGGATTCAAAGATATAGACTATTACCTAATACAGATTCCTCAGGTAACCCTGTCTCTCGACATCTTAATTTAGAAATACAATAATACAACGATAAGCATGACGAATACTCATATTTGAACTCAAATTATGTGGAACACCTTTGCTCTGCAGACAAACGACTTGCGATAATCATCACAGAAATTGGACGTTTTTCTTTGAAAATAAAAAAAGATTCATTTCAGGCATTGGTAGAGGCAATAATATATCAACAACTTAACGGAAGTGCTGCTAATTCCATTTACAATAGGTTCTTGACATATTATGAGAATCAGACCCCAACACCAGAACAAATCATTTCAAGTTCAGATCTTGAACTGAGAACTCAAGTTGGACTATCAAGAATGAAAATAACATATCTCAAGGATCTTGCAACTCACGTAGTTGACAGTAGGTTAAACCTGTTCGACCTACCAGAAATGCAAGATGAAGAAATAATCAGTCGGCTAACAAGAGTAAGAGGCATAGGAAGATGGACAGCAGAAATGTTTTTGATATTTTGTCTTGCTAGAAAGGACATATTGCCTGTTACTGATTTAGGATTGAGAAATGCGATGAAAAGAACATACCTGTTAGATGAGCTCCCTAAGCCTGAGAGGATGATAGAGATAGCCAACCCATGGAAACCATATAGGAGTATCGCCACGTGGTATCTGTGGAAGTCACTATCTAAATTCAATACTATTGGATAAGAAGATTTGAGGCTGTAATATATCCGATATTTGAATAGTCATGTCATAGAAAATTAGTTATGAACATTCCCAAAAGATCGCAAAGCAAAACTGCAATAATCATTGAAAGTGGCAGAGTTATAGGCAAGGAAAATAAGTCAATGATTTCAGCATTGTCGATTTTTTCTCTTCCAATTTAGAACCCCCGTGATAAAGATATCTTTGTAGATCTCGTACGACGTCTATCTTTTAAATCATTTATTCTCTTGCATAGCCTGTTTTTTAAACCATCAATGGTTTCTGTTACTGCAACGATAGTTAACCCTAGATTGTTCTGGATGATGTTGCCATTTCAGCTTCACTCTGTCTCAATATACTCCCTGTTGCTCTAGTGAAATATCCTGCTGGGTCATTCAATCTACTGATCTATAATATCTTTATCTAAATAAGTTTGCTAAGAATAGTCAATGTGGATCAGGAAGTTTTTGCAGAAGACAAAGCATACCTGCCTGCCATATGCAAGATTAAATAATACTTCTCCAAAGCAGTCAGTCAGAAGATCAGTCAATCATCAGGACAAGTCATTTCTCTAATAGCATTATATCGTTCATCGAGATCTTCGCCGAGTTTGACTATCTGATCCAGATTAAATGTTATCTTCCTAAAGTACCACCTAATACCTACTTTGTATCCTGTACCACCACCGTCATAAACGATCCCGCTATCACAATCGGTGCCATATTTTGCATCAAAATATCTTTCTCTCACTTCAAGACCGCTTTTGGTCTTATCCTCCATGATGAGATGGTCATGTGTCTCATAGATGGAATAAAAACGACCCGTCATTAAGAGACTTGTATTGTCAGAGCTCGAAACATTCACCTACTCCTTTCAATCTAGGATTAGAATTATATTACTATTTCTCAAGTTTCTGCTAGAAAAACTGTCTATAGGCTGGTTTCAGATATTAAGGCAGCTACTATGAATGTCTAAAAGAAACAGGCATCATTATCTTTATAGCTATTCCATGAAGTAAGAGCTACTCCCTACAATATTTAATATCGTTAATCCGTGCACATTTTACTATCGTGATTAAAAGATAAGAACAATAGGACATTAGCGACAGATCCTTTGAACAAAAGCCATTCTCACTGGTGCAATTAGAACTAGGTACCAAAACTATTAGACAGTTCAGCAAAGAAAGAATACGTATTCATGTCGTTTGAAGTAGCTCCGAAGAGATATCACAGGCTTTGATCACAGAAAAACTGATTGAAATAAAGACATCGTCGTGCTTGAACTCTTTTTTAGATTGTTAATCAACTGTACATTTTCTTAGACCCTTGTATCTCGACTGCTTCAGGCCAATCTACAAATGGTTGAACACCATCGCAGAATGGATCATCTTTACATTTTATTTCTCGATAGGATTTGCTATCATATTTCCCCATTCAGTCCATGAACCATCATAATTCTTTACATCATGATATCCCAATAAATACTTTAGAACAAACCAACTATGAGACGATCTCTCTCCTATTCTGCAGTATGTAATTATCTCTTTATCTTGTGTAATGCCCTTCGATTCATACAATTGCTTAAGCTGATCTGCTGATTTGAAGGTTCCATCTGAATCATTGACAACTTGTGCCCAAGGAATATTTGTTGCGCCCGGTATATGTCCTCCTCTTTGTGCATGTTCAGTTGGATATTCTGGTGGTGCCAATATTTCACCGGTAAACTCCTTTGGACTTCTAACATCAACTAAGCCTATCTGAAATTTCCTTCTGCTTACTAGTGCATTCCTAGTATCACTGAGAAATATCCTTATACTATTGTCTGGTTCGTATGATGATTCGTCAGTTAGTATGCTATAATTACCTCGGGGATAATGTGGAATATCCTTAGTTATGGGTCTGTCTTCTTGCAACCATTTCTTTCGACCACCATTCAAAAGTCTTATATCCTTATATCTATAGTATTTTAAAACCCAGAAAGCAAAGGCTGCAAACCAGTTATTGAAGTCCCCGTACAATACCAATGTAGTATCATCATTTACGCCAATTCTTTGTAATAATTGTATGTACTAATGTAGAGTCCGTATGTTTCTTGTCAAAGGATCATTGATATCTTCTTTCCATGCTATTAACACGGAACCTGGTACATGTCCTAAATCATAATTTGCCTTTGCATCGTAGTCGACCTCTGCAATTCGTACATTCTTGTCATCTAGGTGCTCCTCTACCCATTGTGTGTCAACTAATACTTCTGGATGTATGTACTTATTTTCATTGATTACCTGTGTCATGATAGTTATTGATCATATCAGTAGTAATATTACTGCTGTGATATATGCAGTAAAATGTGTTAATATGCAATTTATGCACTCTTATACCTACAATTTGATTTTGGCTGCAAGTCTAACAGTAATCGCATAAATTACATATTCTTTGCTAATACTACATATTTGAATTTGGTTATATTCCTCTGACTGCATAGTAACATAGATGCGATCTATAGTCGTAGAGAATCAAAAAGAATCCTTCGAGAAGACAATAGTGATGACTATTCTAACACCGAAATACTTTCTTTTATGTGAGTCCTGTTTTTGGTGTGCTTCTTATTGTGATTTCTATTATGATGACTATGGAAAAGTATTGAGGTCAAAAGATATTATAGCTACACGATCTGTAAGCTGCCCTACTTGTGGAACTAATAAAGCAGTCAAGTCGCTTCCACTATCCATTAAAAATCGGACGAATTTTCTTAAACAGGAGATCACTACTAATCAATGAGATATTGCTGGTCACACGTACTAGATTATGAAAAAAAGAGTCAGAGAATCACTTGGTTAAGATGTGTAAGGTGCTATGAGGTTGTAGGATGGCTTGAGGACAACACACCTATCATATAAGGAAAAGTCATTCCATTATCATATAAAGAAAAAGAAAAAGCTAAAGTAGTTTTTTTGCCTATTAACTAACAAATCAAAGACTTTTAAACCGATGTCTCTGTTCTTCTTTGCCAACATTCACAACAGAATGCTCCATTAAACTGAAATATATCTGCGAGTCTTTTTTTACATATAATACAGTACTGTACGTTTCTTTTTGCTTAGTCTGCGATACCCGCATGATGATATAACCTATGGGCGCAAAGAATATATTATCTCTTTCGAATATGCAGAGAATCGCATTATGTGGAAAATTTTTATTCACAAAATATAGTATTTTTGTTCCTCTTCTGAGTAAGTCATTGATAAGTACTAAGACATATTTTGCATATTGTCTTCGGATTATGCACATTTGAGAATAATAATATCGCTTTAGACAGATTATATGTATTGAAATAAAATGACTCAACAACAAGAAGGTACCATTCTGAGAACAAGTAGAATCCTAATTATTAATGATAGATTTGATGATGACATTAATGAGATATAATGGCTTGTAGGTCCCTTATGGTCTAATGGATTTCATGTAGAAAAGGTAATTAGCAACCCATTCAATTTGTCCGAATTATTACAGGTACTTAAACAAGATTCATTTCACATGATCATTTTCAGTTTTCCTATATCAAGGGAGTACGCAAACAGATTACATGATCAGATCAAATTATAGGAATAAAACAAGAAAAAGAAAAAGTGAGGTATTTTGGATTGACCTGTTCTCACAGTTCTATGCTATACTACATCTGTCAATCCCTGAGTCTGGTTTGTAGCGTTACTAGTGGATAGTGGCTGTGCTCCTCCCGTATCTTCTATTGTAGGCAATCCTTTTTCGCTTAACACCTGATTAAGTAATGTAAGATCGTATATTCCACTTAGATCAGGACGATCCTTCCCTTTTGCTAGAAATCCTAAGTCATATGCATCATTGGCGGATTGAAAGAGTGATAGCTTAATTGGATCATTCGTAAACTCCAGTCTTGTGAGTGCCTCAGTGAGTGTGTCCTCTGGTATGGTCTGACCTGTGAGCTTTTTAAGTTCTGTATTGAAAACTTTTGGAACCTCGACTTTGTGTTCATTAATCCATTGCGTCTCATTAACGTGGGCGGTTAACAGTCTTTTGATCACATCGGGATTTTGCTTTAGATATTCGGGACTGACAATTAGGTGTGCTGTAACAAATTTACCTTCCGGCGGCCACAAGTCTCGTTCATCTACAAGTATTTTTCCACCGGCTTCATTTACTAGTCTTGTTGCCCATGGTTCAGGTACCCAAGCTCCATCTATCTCTTTTTTCAGAAATGTAGTGAGTATATCTGCGTTAGCTATTGGTAGGACAGTAACGTTTCCTCCATTCTCAACTGTATTAAATCCATTGTCACTCAAGTACTTTCTTAATGCTATATCCTGTGTGTTACCAAGTTGAGGAGAAGCAAGCTTTTTACCGCCTAAATCCTTTGCGGAATTAATGCTCGAATCATTTCTGACTACAAATGAAGCACCTCCACTTGTGGCACCAGCGATTACTCTATCAGCTTGTCCGTTAGAAACTACATATCCATTAATTGCTGGATTTGGTCCAATATATGTTGCGTCAAGTCTTCCTGCAAGTAAAGATTCGATTGCTGATGGTCCTGCATTGAATACGAAAGTCTCCAGAGTAACGTTATCTCCTAACGTTTTCTGAAAACTTCCATCTCCTATTCCGATTACTCCCTGTGCATGATTTATGTTTGGAAAGTATCCTAATCTTAGCGTCTTTTGTTGTGCAAAGGCAGTATGAGCAATGCTTGCGTTAAGAAGCATTACAACTACTACTAATACAACTGATGCAGTTAGCAATGGATTCCCCATCACACGTTTTGTTTTTGTTTTTGTTGTTGTTGACATATTTAGTATTCACATATTGCCATGGGGCACATATTACTGCTATTAAACATGCACTCTACCACGTTTATACGCAGAAACGGAATAGATATGCCATAAAGAAGACGTTTTAATAACAGAGATTTATAATTATATGCAAATATGTATTGGATGACTAGATTTCCTTTGTTAAGCTAGTATTTTCGAAGGGCGAATGCTATTGCGATAACAACTCAAATACTTATTGGAGTATTCGTATGTGGCTATTATTATGCAATAAATCTGATTTCTTTGTAAGTTATCTTGCAGGATAAAAGATTCTGCGCCTGCACATATACCATATCGCTAACGATATCACGCTCAGGACTTTGTTACTCTCGAATTAGTAACCCTATTATTCATGATCCGATGCAACAGAATAGAGGCCTAAGTCAGAGCATAATATAAAATCAGCATGTTCTGTTGCCTCTTTTCTTATAGCCAGTCCTATCTATAGATGATTTCCTGTGGCGGCTATCTTATTCCATAATTTGCTTACTGATTTCTTATATAGAACTCATGGTGTTGCTGGATTACTAGCATGTTACTGGGTCTTCCAATTCGTTATCCCTTCCTCTCTGCGTACCTGATTCATAAACTATTCTTTATAGCAGGTGTTACACTCCTCCTCTCCCATGTCCCGCTCTCCTATACTGTCATTGCAACTCCAGAGAACTTTATCAATGCCAATAATGGGTACGAAATAAATACTTGTTTTGCACACGTCAGCTCCAATGCAACACAAAACGATTTATTAAGCCAGGCTATAACACACATGTGTGATTTTCAGCTTCTCTACTACTTAGGTGACTGTCAAAAATCAAATAATACATGGATGTATTGTGTAATGCCTAATTTACAAAAATACATAGAGTACAGAAATATTTCTAGTTATCCTATACCACAAATGGGGTATTGTTTTGTTTATCCACAGATATGCCAATATATAGAAAACAATTCTATGTGGGACGAAGAAAGAACACAATTTATTTTTGAATTTCAGTAAACACTCTATCGTCGATTTCCAAGGTGACAGTTGCATTGACAACCAGTAGCGCCAGCAAAACTATGAGTACAATACTCAGACAAGCCAGCGACACCAACTTCATTGTTATAACCTTACCCTTGATTTGGGTACCTAAAAATAGTGTAGTCTTATCAGTGAAAGATTGTTACAGAACAATAGAAGAATCTTATATAAGCTAAGTGTGCGTTATGCCTTCTTTACCTATCAAATGAGATGAGATAAGATGAGTGAGGAGAAGAAGTGGGTCTGTGTCCATTGTAACAAAGTAATGGGCAAAAGCAACTTCGAGGATTTCATAAAGGAAAGTGACAACGATAAAAACAGCAATCAAGAAGCAGTAGTAGAGTATCACCACTGGAGTCTTTTGCCATCATCATCACCAT
>JAATVR010000203.1 GCA_014523665.1 Nitrososphaerales archaeon TH526 | reverse complement strand
TGGATTTGGTTTATTGTATTGGTGATAGGAGGAGTACCTATTCTATTTGAAACCATAAAAGGAATGCTTCGTGGACATTTTGCATCAGACATCGTTGCAATGCTTGCAATAACTACTGCAATAGTAACTAACGAAGCTTTTCCTGGAGTAATAATTGTTATTATGCAATCGGGAGGAAAAGCATTAGAAGATTATGCTTTCAGAAAGGCTACCTCTTCTCTTGATGAATTAATGGCAAGATCTCCGAAAATAGCCCGCAGAAAAATCACCGAAAATGAGATAGAGGATGTTAAAGTTGAACAGATAAGAATAGGAGATCATTTAGTTATACGATCGGGGGATCTTGTCCCTGTTGATGGTACAATTATCTCAGAGACTGCTCAAGTTGATGAATCAGCTCTTACTGGTGAGCCGCTATCTAAAATTAAACACTCAGGGGAGGAGGTATTTAGTGGCACCGTTAACACTGGCGATATATTTGAAATAAAAGCAAAGAGAATTAGCGACGAAAGTCAATATTCAAAAATTGTTAAACTTGTAAAAAAGGCAAGAGAGGAAAAAGCACCGATACAAAGACTTGCAGATAGGTACGGAGTATGGTTTACGCCAATAACTTTAGCTATGTGTGTATTGGGTTGGCTTTTAACTCAAAATCCACAAACTATTCTAGCAATTCTTGTTGTAGCAACACCTTGTCCTCTTATATTTGCAACACCGGTTGCATTAATAAGTGGAATAAACAAGGCAGCAAAGCAGAGTATAATAGTAAAGAGCGGAGCTGCAATTGAGCAGTTAAGTAAAGTAGCTGCAGTAGTGTTTGATAAAACTGGTACTATAACATATGGAACACCTGTTGTGCAAGATATTATTCCTTTAAACTCTAAATTCAAAAGAAATGATGGTGATAGAAGTAAAGGATATACTAAAGATAATATTTTATTTGAAGCTGCAAGTTTAGAACAAATGTCTTCTCATCCTTCCGCTCAAGCTGTAGTTAGGGCAGCAAAAGAAAAGTTCAATGATTTTCCTTTAGCATCGAACCTTCATGAGAGGCCTGGTTTGGGAGTTGAAGGATATATTAATGGAAAACATATTATGGTAGGATCACCTACGTTTATTGAATCCAAATTTAATGCAAATTCTAACATTACAAATAAAAACGATAATCTTTTGAAAACTATTAACGATATTCAGAAACAAGGAAAGACGGTAGCGTTGTGCAAAATCAATGGCATAAATGCAGGGCTCATAATATTTAGCGACAAAATTAGAGATGGTGTAGTGGAAATGATTAAAAATTTAAAAAAAGCTGAAATAAAAGAAACGATCATGCTAACGGGAGATAGTATAGATAATGCAAAATTCATAGCAAATGAGGCTGCTATAGATAATTACAAGTATAATCTGCTTCCCGAGGATAAAGTCAATGAAGTCAAAAAATTAAAGGAAAAATTCAAAAATATTGTAATGGTTGGAGATGGCATTAATGATGCCCCTGCCCTAACAACGGCTACCACAGGAATTGCGATGGGTGCTAAAGGTACTGCAATTTCTGCAGAAGCAGCAGATGTTGTTTTGCTAGTAGATGACGTAACAAAAGTGTCTGATATTATACAAATCAGTAAAAGAACAATAAAAATAGCAAAACAAAGCATTCTTGTTGGAATGGGAATAAGTTTTCTTTTAATGATTATTGCTAGCTTTGGTTTAATTCCTCCATCGATAGGTGCTTTGTTTCAAGAAGCATTGGATATAGGAGTTATATTAAATGCTCTTAGAGCAAGATAATATTTTATCCTATTATTCATAGGAAAGATACGCCCTTTCAGCAGTTATCATAATAAATAAACTACTTTTTAATATCATCAGTCCTCTTTGCCTGCGCATATAAAGAAGACGCTTAAAACCCTAACGCGAAGTTCTTAAAAGTTGTCTTTAAATTAGAAACGAATCCAAGAGCCGAATCCTGTTCCAAAACAGAACAACAACTGTCAATTACGTGAGAGTCTGTTCCTTTATCTCTTTGACTAGAATCATACCTTCCTAGAATAGCGACAATAGTATCCCAGCACATACGCAATAACAATGCTGCTCGCATTAAAGCCGAAAAAATACAAGGCACTGTTCTCGCCTATTTCCGCTGCTGTTATGCACAAGATCTCTATTCCCGAAGCAGCAGCGTAGAGTCCCTTAGCATACGTAAAAAACGAGAATAGTAACTCTTTTTGTTTGGATCCAGATCTCCTGTTTGCGATAGGCTCGTTTCGAGGTTTAAGGTTTGAAAGAGCAAAATCAATACCCTCGCATGAGGAATCAATACAGCATTGATTCTTCTCCTTTCCTCAGTGGATGGATAAACAACAGCATAAAACCGCTTTGCAATTCGCATAGGGTTGAGAGCTCCCATAGTGGGCACTCTTACATTCTTCCGGAGCACATCCGGTACTATTGCGTCCACTTTGAGAACACGATCCACTGTCTGATGCCGACTCCTAGCCAGACTAGAAATGCCGCGCCTCCTATGATTGGAATAAATTTCCCAACACCGACAGTTGTTTGTGACATTATGCCGAGATTCCACTAGCATCATAACTTGAATTTAAAAGAGAAGAAGAAGGTAATGGAGTCAGCTATATGGCAGTGTGGAAGTTATCCCCTCCAGTTGGAAAACAACATTTTCGAGAGAATTCATACCAGAGGATGTTCCCCAGGTAATCAGCGTCTGTGGATCCCAACCTCTTATGTCATTAAAGTTATGAGTACTGAGAACACAGAAACCTCGATTTTCCACGACTGATGTATAAGTTGCAAGATCTTCTGTTGGAACCATTAATGTACCCACTGTATCTATATTCGCGCTGGATAGATTTCCGGTATTACCTATAGATGGGTTTTCAGGCTGATCAAGTAAATTTATTGTTCCATTCA
>JAATVR010000202.1 GCA_014523665.1 Nitrososphaerales archaeon TH526 | reverse complement strand
TCCTCTTGCATTCTTCATTCTGGCCGCCTGTCTACCTGCCTAAATTAACTAATGGTTCTTGTTGTGAAATCATATTATTTTTGCCTTTATTTGTAATTTTAAATGCCCCATTCACGTCCTGTTTAATCCAACGTATATCGTTAAGAAATTTAACCACCTCTGAAATCAATTGTTTATCATTATCGGAGTACTCAGCTATTTCCTCAATGCTGTCATGATAATTCACAAGTCTTGACAAGACACACTTCGCTAGTTCTAGACCCGATAGTGTGTTGATATCAAAGTCTTGGTTGTCGTCTATCGTGGGAATCATTCAACTTACCCATCATTATCATGATATACAGTACATCATTCACCTAATTTATATAGACAGTCTACCCACTCTTAAGGTTGCCGTTAGCGCTTTTACTCGAATGTCCCATCTTCCACTTTAACGCTTTAATCTCGCAAGATGAGATTGATATCTTTTACCTTGTGTTTTTTCTCGATTTTCAAAGATACTTTGCTATTATAGAATGAAACTACCGAGAAGGCCTTGTGACATAGCAAGAATTTGAGAATCGAGTGCAATAAACATTCAATTAGGTTTATATACCAATCAGTATACCATACTTATGAGAGATAATTAAATATGCCAATGCTTATGTTACAATGTAAAACCTGTGGCGAAGTTTTTCCAGGATTATATGTTCCTGAAGGGAGTACAGACGATTTTAAGGCTACTGCCACAAATTCTGATACCACGCATATAAGTTCAAGAAAGCACTCGAATGAATATGTCACTATAGATTATATGGATTGGTCCTGAATACAAATTGAATTCTAGTAAAGTTATACTTGTAACATATCCCGATAATTTTAGCCTACAAGAAGCACGAAGTTTGGTAGAATCTTCCTCTTCTTCTACATCTCCACAACCTCAAATAGTAAAAGTCTTCACTCAAAAGTATCTGAATCACTCTCGTTATGGTCTTGGTTCTGGTAAAGCTGAAGAAATCAAAGAGTTTATGAAACAATCTAAAGCAGATCAGGTAGTTGTTGATGAGCATTTAACTCCAAAACAGATTCATAACTTGGAGAAGCTAACGGAAGCAAAGGTAATTGACAGAGAGAGACTAATACTTAACGTATTCCATGAAAGAGCTACCACTATAGAGGCAAAATTGCAGATTGAACTAGCTGAGGTTAAATATGAAATGCCACGTGTAAGAGAAAATGCGAAGCTAACTTCGGGGAGTACTGAACGACCTGGAAAGGGGGGTATGGGAGAATACACAGTCGATGTGAAATTCCGAGACCTAAAAAGACGTATGTCTTTTATCAAAAAGAAGCTTGCTGATGCACATACAAAACGTGAGCTTTATCGGCAACAAAGATTGAAAACTAAAATGCCAATTGTCTCGTTAATAGGTTACACAAGCTCGGGAAAAACCACGCTTTTCAACTTGCTTGCATCTGAAAATAAGGAAGTATCAAGTAGTTTATTTACAACGCTTTCCACAACTACAAGATCATTCAGAATTAATAATAATGAGAAAGAAAAAAGGGAATCGCCTTTACTTCTTATAGATACAGTGGGCTTCATTAGCAGACTTCCTCATTACATGATTGATGCATTTAAATCAACTTTAGAAGAGTCACTAGCAGCTGACTTAATTCTACTTTTAATTGATACTTCAGAAAAGTTTGAAGATATTAGGATAAAATACGAAAGCTGTTGGAATGTTTTGGATGAATTAAAAGTAGATAAATCTAAAGTTTTTGTAATCTTTACCAAGTGTGATGGCGTCATAGACTTATCAGAACATATTGACAAGATAGCAAATGATTTGAGGGTATCTAACCCCATAACCATATCGTCTAAGAGTGGGTATGGGATTCACAAGTTAAAGACTACGATCGCACACAATCTGTTTTCTCAATCACTTTCTAGAGAGATAAACTCAACAAAAGTGAATACAGTGCCAGAAGAAGGTGCATATATAATCGCCGCAGCAGATATTCATTCCTAAAGTAATATGTCAAAACAGAATCGAAAAATCGACTCTATGACATTCGAATATACTGTAAGAAAATGTGGCACTTCATCACATATTATTCTCCCATCTTCAATGGTTGGAAAAAGGGTGAGAGTTATTGTTGAAACACTCGACTAGACGGCCTCGGAAGTTTAAGGGCGTTATGAGATAAAAATTGGTATTGACCCATCTTGAATGCAAGGTAGTTAAATTTCATGAAATCTTGAATATTTTGCACTCTAAGCGCAATTCGAATTTTAGTAAAGTCGGATAATCATGTTCGACTTTCGTCGCTTTTGAAATATGGGTCAGGTTTTTACTCATTCCTGATGAACGGCTGTGATACTTGCATAAGGAGCGATCGCTTCACTATCTCAAATCGATCTGTATGACTTATTCTTTAATTGAGACCAATGTCTGATACTTAGGTGACTGAAATATATGAATAGCCAACAGTTTGAGCATTTCCAAGTACGTCCATTATAACTACTCAAACAATAATACGAGGAATGGGGGAGCTGCCTCAAATTAGATAAATTTCTCTCCCAGAAGTTATCATAGTAATGAACTAGATGACTAGTAATAATCTGACGTCATTATTATCCTTCTTCAGAAGTAATATACATTTGATTTGGAGTTCTATTCTTGCTCTTTATCTGTTCCTCAACCATTCGTTGAGGAATATAAGTAATACCGTGATCTAGTTTCAAATGGCTTAGAAAAGCTACTCCGTTATTAACGATATCCTTAATTATCAAACCTCGATTACAAATGCTACATTTGATAATGTGTTCGTCTCTTGATGCCATCGACAAAGATGGCATACAGGTACTTCGATCAATTATATCAACCTATGTTATTAATACTGCCCCATCGTGGACCTTATGGGCACCCCATTCCTGTAATTCTTTAAAGCCTCTAAGATTTTCAATACTTTAGAGCGACTTCGATCCGGTATGCCAAAGCTGACAATATATCAAAAATAACTGTAGAGGTGGCTGAAATTATTGGAGTACACAACAATATTGGAAAATCAACAAGGACATTTAAGCTGATAATTAATGTATGGATTTGAACTCTTTGTCTTCATCGAGTATGCCATCTTAGTAATAGCAGAAGATACATGTGCAACGTGAGTAGTCGAATGGTCACTGGATAAAATGCTTTGTCTAGAGATTGTGAACAAACAAACAACCCGACAGCTATTAGTCACAACCCTTAGGCTTAATTAGTATGACCGTGTTACCAAATCAGTAATGTGCCATGGCTAATCTAATTTATGATCGTAGTCTAACTGATCTGGTTCGTGAGATGTCAATTTATTTTAGCATTTTCGGCAAGTATGCAAGTATTAAATTATTCCATGCAAAACCTGCCCTATTTGGTTCAGCAGACGTAGTTAACATATGTAATTTGCATTGTACTCACTGTTATTGGTGGCTTAATAGAAAGAGCGACGGTGAACTAGATTACCTAAGCGGAGAGCAGTGGAGAGAGATAATCAGGAAGACATTCAAGAGGCTAAAAATTCCCATAGTGACTTTAGTTGGAGGAGAACCAACACTGAGGCCTGACATTATTGAAGTTTTTTGTGAAGAAATGCCAAAGAGGGTGTGCGTCGTTTCAAACGGTACCTATCCACTAAGGAAATTTGAAAATCTGTATTTTTATTGGATATCATTGGACGGGACACAGCAGGTTCACGATCGAATTAGAGGAGAAGGCAGCTACTCAAAAACAAAAAGAAATATCTCTGGTTATATTTTAGGTCCTGGTCGTAATTGTAACCTTGCCCGCAAAGATATATGGATTGCGATGACTATCAATTCATTAAATTGCCATACTGTTACTGATTTAGTTGAAGAATGGTATGGGACAGCGCACAAGATAGCATTCCAATTCCATACTCCGTTTAGTACAGATGACTCACTATGGCTGCCTTTTGGAGACAAACGAAACAAAGTAATTGAGAATCTTGTTGATTTGAAAAAACGATATCCTAAGTTTGTAGTAAATGGCGATAAACAGTTGTCGTTAATGAAGGGTAATTGGGGAGGTACAGGCACAACACCTGTACAGTGTCCTTCGTGGGCTATCCTGTCTTTGGATCATTTAGGGAGAGTAAAGCAGCCATGTTGTATTGGAAGCTCTGATACTAAAAAT
>JAATVR010000015.1 GCA_014523665.1 Nitrososphaerales archaeon TH526 | reverse complement strand
TACCACCATCGTTTAGCAATCAATACTTGGTCAAGTCGTGCGGGTATCTCGCTCAAGGGTGGTGAAGCAGGACTTGAGAATTTCACCATTTATTTTTCTGAAGAACAATTTTACAAAGACCTTTTAGCAAGGGTTCCCAAATCATCTTTTTACACAGTAAGCTCAAATAAGATCATGGTCACGGATCCGGATGGCATAAGGATGATACTCACTTATAATGGTCGATGATCAACTACTCAAGTTAGATTATTCAGGAATATTTGGTTTAGAAAGCTGCTTCCCATTTTTATTAGTAGAATTGCATGTGTGGCTTTATCTCTATCTAAATACATTGCTTGAGCCATAAGCCATAATGGGATTACGAGGAAGATTAATCGGACCAGGGCGTCATATATAACGTGTTCAAAATATTTCCTAATAGTTGGAGGGGTGATACCATTACCATCACTGAAACTATTGTTGTGACAGGTCAAGAAAGTCTGTCGAGCGATAATGTTAGTCAAAGTAATCCAACAGCTCTAGATTCTACAGGGACTAGATTGAGCTCATACGGGAAAAATATAGTTACAACTTGGCTGGAAACAGATGACCAAATAACGAATGCTCCAATTATCAATGCTACCAATGAAGACTCTTGGAAAATTTTTGGCCCACTCCACTTTTTAAAACATCAATTCACTACTAATATTTTTAGTGCCATAGGACAGTATTCATAATGACAATACAAGCAAATATTGAAACTCTTGTGTATTGTACTGCTTTTTTATAATATAGTGAGTCTACAAGCGAAAAATAAACTGTTAATAAGAACCCTGGACGACGCTTGGGACTCAAGACCGGAACACATCCAAAGAAAGTTATACTGAGAGTGTTGCAGTAGTCTGGCCTGGTCAAGCAGATCCAACAAGAGGAATAAGTAACCATAAGCAACAAGAGTCAACAGAATTTTTCAAAATGTTTCCAGATAATCTTCTTATCAACAATCCATACAAAGTTCTCTTTGTAGAAGGTGATCATACATGCTCAACAGGTATGTTGAAAGACGCAATGAAAGGATTTAACGGGAAAATGATTCAACTTACTAACAAGAATTTTCATTTGGGGTTTTGCACTAGCTCTCTAATGAGATTCTCTAACTAAAAAAGAGAGAGAACAAACTGAGTATGTCACATTCCCACTAGTTTTGATCTGGCTATCTATTTATTCGCGTTGCAGATTTAGATGAGGAAGGTAACAAATCATCGGCTTTTGCCCGAGGTAGAGTTAGAACCTGTATCTCTTGCTAAAGCCGGAGATAATAAGACTAGGATAAGGCTGGAAAGGCAAGAATATCCTCGAACTACCTTAGCACTTGCTGTTCAACAGAAGCTCAATTATAATCACAATCAATGGTCTGGAGGCGAATAGAGGTTCTTGATTGGTAATAATAAGGCAAATAATACTGTGCGGGAGAACAATGCTCTGAGTAATCGAGAAAAAGAACAAGAATCGAAACCGGAACAATTCACAAGGGAAAGGAAGCCTCTACCTGAAACTGTAACCGAATACATTCAGAAAGTGAGGGATGAACTCAAGAAATATGAGGGAAATAAGGAGTTCTATGAGACAAAACGTAAACTCGCTGCTCTTCTTGAAAAGTATCGGTATCCCAAGACTTTGCTTCGATCTATATTAGCTCGTGAATTGGGAGATTACATTAGCACAAGATATATTGAAAAGATTCTTGCAGAAAAATATCTAAATGAGAAGGAAGATAGGAACAATCTACTGGTCAAATCGCGAACAATACGGTAAATGACAATAAGATTCCTATAGAAGTATCATCTACGGGCGAGAGCACAGTCTTCAATGACAAAAACGATCTAGATAACACCAATCCCCTGTATAAAGCACTTGAAATTAATTCAGAAGTCCCTACAGAAATCGAGGCAAATATAGAACGACAAGTAAAGCAAGGCACAGGAGAGGATATAGCTAGAATATTACAAACACAGGTGAGAGACCTACAAGCAAAGTGTTCACAATTTGAAGAGTTAGCCAATGAAAGTTTGATGTGGAAAGAGAAGTATATTCGATTGCTAAAAGAATTAAGAAATTCAAAATCTAATGAAATGAACATCATAAAGGGAAAGACCGAGATCGAATTCGGTTCTGAAATTCTTCCACTTACGGTTGAATATAATCCTCAGACGGATCAGTTCTCAGCACGGATTCCACATGAAGTAATTGAACGGCTTAGCCGTGCTACGACGTCGATGATGAAAGATTAGATCATCAAATTCTTTTTTAAAATGATTGATAAATTGTCTTCAGAAGGAGAGCTACCTATCGACTCGATCATTATATCTGATAGGACCCGCAAAGACTTTGGAGATATCGATTCACTCGCTGAGAGCATATCGACGGTCGGATTATTGCAACCTATAGTGATCAATGAAAAGAATGAACTTATAGATGGACAACGTCGGATCCAAGCTTACGTCCGGTTAGGAATAAAAGAAATTCCCTTCTTTCGAGTTAATCTAAAGGAAATTATCCTAGGTGAATTTCATGCGAATTCTAACCGCAAGGATCTAACTACATCTGAAAGGGTAGCCATTTCTAATAAGGTGGAAGAATTCTTGCGCAGAAATTCTAGAAGCGTAGGAAGGCCCAGAAGTAATCCAGATGAGAATACTACAAAAGGTAATGAACGCTCCCTTATCTCCACAAAGACCCAGGTGGGCAATGATAATTCGGTCAATTTGACCACATTCTCAGGAAGGATAAAAGATAATGTTTCAAGATACCTTGGGGTCACGCGTAATACACTGGAAAAAGAAAAGAAAATAGTAGAAGCAGCTGAACGGAATCCACAATTATTCGAAGACCTAAGACAAAAAATAGACAAGAAAAAAATTAGCATAGACAAGGGTTTCAATATAATACAGAAACAGCTTAAAACGGATCAGATTCTCGCATCAGCGGCGGCGAGTCAATCGGAAAATGAGTCCAAGACTGTAACGCTCTTCCATGGGGATTTTAGAGTAGAATCAAAGAAGATTTCAAAAGGTTCAGTTGATCTAATTTTCACCGATCCTCCCTATAGTTCAAAAGATATTTCACTTTACAAGGATCTTGCTGAAGTTGCTTTTCGAGTACTAAAGGAAGGAGGAAGTATAGTAACTTATGCTAATCACTGTCTGATCCCAGAGATCACAAAGTATATAGAAGATGCTGGCCTAACTCGCCAATGGACTTTGGCTGTTAAGCTTTCAGGTCCATTTGCTCGTTTCCATCCAAAGAAAGTATTCATAAAATGGAAGCCATTACTTTGGTTCGTTAAAGGTGGCACTACAAATTCACTCGATTACATATCAGATTTCATTGAATCTAAATCAGCAGAAAAAACTACTTTCGAATGGGAACAATCCCCAATCGAAGCCAAACATGTAATTTCTAGGCTTACCGTTGAAGGTCAGATGGTATGTGACCCAATGATGGGCGAAGGTACTTCGGGTATCGCTGCAGTTAGTCTCAGCAGAAGATTCACAGGAATAGAAATAGTTTCTGACAAATTCAAAGTAGCAAAGGCGAAGGTCACAAATGCCGTATTTGTTAGTGAGAACAAAACTTCAGGTCACGGTGTAGGGGAAACACAACAAGAGTTGTCAGATCGATGATGTATTAAAGTATAGACAAAATGCTGAACTCTTTCCAGATGAAATACTGGTCTGCGAAAAGAAAGCAATACATTCAGTAGTAATCAAACCCAGAGACTTACCAAGCAAACATAACAGATGGAGATTACGAATTTGTGATGACCAGACTATAATTTCCAATCAAGAACTACTAACGGTACCTTTCTGATCTCCTTAGGGTAAGCTAAATAAAGAAGTTAATAATAATCGAAGAAAAACCTAATCAATAGTATTAGAGGTGACGCACATTATCTGTCACACATAACTTCAAGTTCAATAGAACCATAATTCTTCCGTATTCACATGATCCTTCAGACTCATGAAATATTTGACTAAGCAGTCCTTATCGTCTATGGCATACTTTCTCAGATCTTCACTTCCTTCTAATGCTTCATTTCCCTGAAAGTTTGATAAATGTATCCCTGATCTAGTATTTTGATAAATGTATCCATATCCGTTAATGTATGAAGTAATTCCTCCTTATTCTTTACCCTAATCTTTGGATCTTCCTTTCTTGCTTTGGCTAACGAAATTTCAAAAGCAAAGGCCATTTTGTGTAGTTTAAAAAGATCCATTTCGATGATACAATTCATAACTCCAAGATCATCATTTCTTTTAATATCAGTCCTTTCATAGGAACATTGAAATCTATTAACAACTTCGCAGGGATACTGAACAGGATCTTATTTTCTGTCAATCAATCCTTTAGAAACTAATCTATTGATTCCTATGAATATTGGATCATCTCCAGCCGGACTCAACAAACAGAAATTGAAAGAGGTTTTCAATTCCTCAGAAGGGAGGGGTATTACTTGGTCTACGGTGAAATTCTATAATAGCTAAGGAAATATCCGCTCATATAGAATGTTGTGCATTAAACTATAAAGCTGACCGACACCATAACTTGCGCTTGTCACACCAGCCAGCCATAACAAGACGTTCCGTTCGGATGTCAAGCAGGTTTCCTTTAGGTTTCCTTCTTCGTACTTTGTTTGGCTTCGGGTTTCTACTGATCAAACCCGTTATAATATAGATTCAGAAGAATTTAGCTCTTGCTTAATTATCTTCTTTTAGCTTCCATCTCTCATGTGGTTTTTCGTAATAGTCAAAGTCATACTGTGTGTAGGAGTTACAACATCGACTATACCAGAATCTATCTTCAGGATTTGGCACCTCCTTCTTCCAACCGCATCTAATTATTTCTTCATCTGACATTTCAGACATTGTTCTTCACAATGCGGACATATGCCGTTCCTCAGTTGAAGAGGTAAGAGAAGCTCCCATAGATATTCGCTATTAAGTCCATTCATTTCATGGGCCCATTGATAGCACTCATCACTGACGGCAAAGGCTGTCTAGCAGATCCTCGTCGTTGTCCCATGAATTTTCACTATTGCTCTTCATAGCTGCTTTTATCGGTTATCATTTAAATTTTTTTAGGCATCCAACCAAGCACTTTCTAACCAGTATTCTTTTATCACCTTTTGATAGCAAAGCTTGTGGCTCTATGAATACATTACAGATGGTCCTTCTGCTGTGAGTCTGAATAATGCCTCATTACATTCCTTTGCCAGTTTAAGAGCCGCTAGTTTATGAAACCAAGTGATTTCTTTGTTACTTTTAGCAGTATAAATATTCCAGCATTCTTTAAGCACATTTCTAATTCCTTCTATTGAAGTTTGATACATAAATGGAAGGGCTTCATTGGCCAAGCTGTTCAGATAATTATGTGATTGAGAGATTAAGTACTGAATGTCTCTACTCACAGTCGATGCATCAACTCCTAATTCTTTGGCTATTTCATAGCCTTTCATCCCCTTAGTAAGTAGTACCAAAATATCCTCTCTTCTTTCCTTAATTTGCATCCTGTTATGTGGTACTGGTCTAAGCATTCAATTGTTGCAGTTATTGTATTTATTTACATACGTACTGATAAATATATTGCAAATAGCGTGGCATTCAGAGATGATTTCAGATTATTTGATATTGTATGGTCAGTCCAAAGTCATAAAGCAATGGTAAAGGATTATGTTTTTACCTTAGAGATTTTAGGAAGTTATCACGGGGGTCAACGGAATCGACTAACACTTTCTTTCCGTATTCGAAATATGCTTTATCTTCGCCGATATTTTGACTTTCTACTTGTTTATCACTTGGGGTCATTGATATCCTCAACTTTTTCAATTCTACCATTTTTGAATGGGTATTTCTTATTGTAAAGTTCGATCGGTAACATCTGATCTCCATAAGAAAGGCTAAAAAGCATATTTCTCTTCTTTTAAAGTTCACAGTTCGTTAACTGTCTTGGCGGTTAACAACGATATGAAACGTAATTTCTGTTAGGAGAGGTTCTAATGGGCTTTTAATAGTGAGGGGGTAAATTCATTCATTCATTTCGTGAAGGAGTGTTACTAATTCAGCACAATTATTATTTTAGTCGCATTACCACTTTTTCTAACTGGTAAATACGCTGGTAAGAGTGCTTATCTTATCAGTTGTACCCTGATGTATTGTTAATGATCTCCTGTTTGTTTCCTGCTTCTTTGAATTCGCGGGCTACCTTCATATGTTTTTTAAATTTATTTCTCAATTCTTCCTCTGCTTCTGCTACAATAGTATTCGAAAAATCATTTAGTTCTGCTTTCATTTTATCCGTATCTTTGTAGGACATGTTAGTATGGATGGCATTCTGCTATTTATAGCAGCGATCATTGATTCGTCACGCAAGAAAACATCAGATAGTTACAAGAGTTGGATTCGGGTGAGTGAGGAAGCAAGAAAACATATGTCGGAAGCACAACGGAAATATCTTCAGACACCTGAAGGCAAGAAGAGAGTAAAACTAATGATTTTACGCTCGAAAGTATGGCGCTCTAGGAACAACAACAGGTTGAAAGAGGGTGAGATTAATCCAAAAGTGCTTCAAGCTGACAGAGGGAGAACTTTCCTCATTCTCCAATCTAAGCCGCAGGTAAGGCTAGGGCTTTAACCTAACATTAATCAGTTTTTGCTCTTGATACTAGTAAACGCCATTGAAGGGCTATGATTGGCCTAGAACAAACAGTCGTTCCTCTGTTAGGAAAAGAGGAATTTGGACTTGGCTAGTCTGTTTGCCAAAAAGAATACGGAAGAAAGGAGATAATTAACTTTATCACTCTCCAAATCTATACTCTTAGAAGGAGGAAAGACATTATCAAGACAGTTTCTAAGTTGTTGCGTGCACGCTTCTAGGCATTCACTATTCCCATCGCATTTAGAAGCTGCATTACTCCATTGCTCAATACATCCAATGATATTTGCTGAAAATTCGGTCATGTCATTCATGTACAGGCTATAAGAAATAAAATAGTTGTTAATACTTAGAAAAGTACTACGACGATATAATATAAAATAAAAAGTTGTCTTTAAAGAAGCATTAATGCTAACAACAGATATCGTAAAGGCATATGAAGAGTCTGAAAAGATAATCCACTTAGAAGCGAAACAAACTCCCGAACAGGAGGCTGCTGTGGAGGCACTGAAGGAACAATGGATCGCAGATTTTAATAGACTCCTTAATGAATCTAATAATGAAAAACACCCAAGTGACTAGCCATTGGATGAAAAAATAAAAGGAAAAAAAATCATGGTAGTAGATGACGAATCTGACCTTACTTTGTTTTTTAGTATGTCTTTAGAATACTATGGATTCGTGCCTGCATTAATAGCCTCAATCATAATTATATTCCTGGCGTTTGGAGGCGTAGGCCTGATTTACAATGTA
>JAATVR010000201.1 GCA_014523665.1 Nitrososphaerales archaeon TH526 | reverse complement strand
TCATTTTCGTTCTTTTTCCCTACCTATTAATCAAAATCTAATATTTAACTTATGTAAATCAAAAATAGCAATAATCAGTTAGGAACTCCAAATGGTATTTTTGATAGGGGATTATTTGGATCAGGAGAATCCTAGTCATATAACTTTACCAACTAAGTAGGAGTATTCACTTATTTTTGTACTATTCATCCATGATGACGGAAGTTGTTGATGTTAAAGAAACTCAAAGAATTCAAAAAAAAAAGACAAATAAAAACAAAGTTAATCCAATACCGGACTATCCAGATTTTGTATAGTCATATATCCAATCTTAATAATATATTCAATATGCCTTTTTGAAAAATATTGAACCCATTTAGTCAATGGGACCAAGCAGATATGATTCAGTTTGATCTTGAATTATATGATTAGAGAAATTATTCAGTATAATACATATATTTCTATTAATAAGAACTAATAATAGATCACATCAAATTCAGTAATTATTTGTATGCTCCGATTATAGATTTTAAAATTGAATAATCTCCGACCATATTAGGTGGAAATTTTCTTTTTGTACTGACGGTAACGTCCTTAAAAATAGCACAAATTTCTTAAAGTTATTCCCGTCAATGAGTGGACGTTAGTCAGGAAATTAGTCTGGTACGAGGATCATTTTTTAATGTGTTTAAAACAAATAGCAGTATATATGGAAGATTCTAAATTGAATGAAGTAGATTCTGTTAATACTCATCCTCCTAGAGTACATGGTATAGCTATACAACGAGATATTACTGCAGATCAGATTAGACTATTAGTTGGAAATAATCAAATTCCTGGCGGCCGTATCCTAAGTGCTAATCTTATGATCGCAAGGACCACAATTTTGGCCACAACTGGGAGCGGTCCAGGTCAGGTTTCTTCTTTTTCACATGGAATTGCAGTTAATCATAATGCCCGGAACATATTTGTATCTGATTCTGGCAATCCTCGTATCCAAAAGTTTACACCTAATTTTATCTTCATAAAAGAATGGGGTTTTGAAGGGAGCGGTAATCATGACGAAGTTTAAGATCACCGCGTTTGCGTTTGCGTTTGCGCTTGCGCTTTTGATGCCTGCGCCTTCGTTCGCCCAGGACAAGACGTCTCCCCTCGTTGGTGCGTGGCGTATGACCTCTTTGGAGTTCGGCACTGAAGGAAACCTTCAACCCGTGCCGTACTCCGGCCAGGTCGTTTTCACCGAGTTCGGCACCATGTCAGTGCAGGCTATGAACCCCGACGCCAACGCTCCTGCAACGAAGTACGAGATGAACGGGTACGAAGCCTACTATGGGACTTTTAGTATCGACGACGACGCCAAAACGTTCGTCGTGACCGTCGAGTCGTCATTGGTGCGAAACCTCATCGGACAAAGCTTGACACGCATATTTGAAGTGTCGGGTGATAAACTGGTCCTAACGCCGACAGATCCGGCAGAAGGCTGGCGCGCCACCTACGAGCGATTCTGACCCACGCTCATCCGCGGGGCTTTCACTTCACAGCGGATCGGTGCTGGCGTCGCCTTAATGCTGAAAAGTGATGTGAAATATCGATTTGTGATCGATATGGCATCGCTGAAGTCCTAATGGTGAAAAATTATGGTGGATAACAAAGAAAGTGATTTCCAAATATCTAGGCTCAAATGTTACTACTTTAAATTGTTCTCTTCTACTTTATTTGTCTTCAATTATTTTATACTTTAGGGACTATAGTCACTTATAACAATATTAAGTGATCTTTATGGGAAATAAACTTGAAGGAAAAATTGCAGTTATCACCGGAGCAACCAGTGGTATTGGCTTGGCTACTGCAAAGAGATTTGTATCAGAAGGAGCATATGTTTTCATTACTGGACTATATCAAAAAGAAATCGATGAATCTGTATCAGAGATCGGTAAAAATGTCAGTGGTATTCAAAGTGATGTCTCTAATTTAGCAGATATTGATAAGGTGTATGATGTAATAAAGGATCAGAAAGGTCATATCGACATTCTATTTGCAAATGCTGGTATTATTCAATTTGCTCCATTAGGTGAAATCTCCGAGAAACACTTCGACCAAATATTTGACATCGATGTAAAAGGACTTCTCTTTACTGTTCAAAAAGCACTTCCGATTTTTCAAGATGGAGGTTCAATCATTTTGATGGCTTCTATAGGTGCATCCAAAGGATCTGCAAATTTAAGTGTCTATCATGCGGCTAAGGCAGCAGTACGTTCGTTTGCTCGTTCCTGGACTCTTAACCTGAGCACCAGAAATATCCGTGTTAATGCCGTTAGTCCTGGGCCAATAGACACTCCATTCGTAAATAGAGCACTAAATGATCAACAAACTCAGCAATTCCTTCAAAATGCTGTAAAAGCTACGCCTATGGGAAGGATGGGTAGTCCAGATGAAGTAGCAAAAGCTGTCTCATTTCTTGCATCAGATGATAGTAGTTATATCACTGGTATAGAACTGTTTGTCGATGGTGGTACGGCACAAATTTAAATGAAATACTACTATCTTTTTCATTTTCTTTTTTTGTCATCCACCTGGATCTAATAGCATGAGTAAATAACCAAGATATGGAAATTACAATTGATACAAATATTATATATCCATTATACGAAATATTACCTCATCGTTATATGTTTGAATGAGTGAAAAAATAATTAAAATTTTGTAGCTACGACATTGAGAATTATTCAACATAGATATTGAAGACAAAATTTAGCAATAAAATATACTTATTTAAACAGTAGTTATAATGTCTATCACAATACAGAAAATATCTTTAATTGTTATTAATTATTTTATCTAAACTTTATTATTGAAAATAGTTTTAACAATAACAACTTTAGTTACTCTTCTAATCATAGGTCTTTTAGGAATAAACAATAACAATAGCAATAATATAGACAATGTATTTGCTCAAATGGACTCAGCTTCTACAAATGCACAAACAGATCCAGTTGCAGACATTGCATCTAACAATACAGAAGATGCACTTTCAACCTATACCAAAAAAGACAGTAATATGGCCATTGGAAATGCATGGTTTAAGAAGCTTGATACTAATTTGGAAAATACTACCTCAACGTATGTGGTGACTTTTGAACCTGGCGCAAGAAATCATTGGCATTCATATCCAGGCGAACAAATTCTATCTGTTGTTGAAGGAAACGGATATTATCAGGAAGAAGGAAAACCTGCACAACTTTTACATCCTGGAGATACTGTAACTACACCTCCAAATGTAAAACATTGGTACGGGGCAACAGAGGATGGTTGGTTTGAACAGATTAAAATCATTAGATACACACAAGCAGAAGACGTAGGAGACGTAGCGTGGTTTGAAGCAGTAGATGAACAAGATTATAATAATGTGGTACAAACGAATATTGAATCTAGCAAGAAAACTTTTCCACTCAGCCAAAACGTAACTGTCGAAAAAGTCTCATTCCCAAATAGATACGGGATAACCCTTGTTGGAGATATGTAC
>JAATVR010000200.1 GCA_014523665.1 Nitrososphaerales archaeon TH526 | reverse complement strand
TTATGGATATATGCAATTCATGAACCTTCTTAACCAGTTTCATGATCTTTACAACACGTGAGCTCACAATGAAGATGAGACGAGATAGTGTAGTAACTAATTGAACTTGTCAATTTCTGTGTGGTAATTTGTAACTTTTTCAGAGTTATTTTCCATTAGTTAGTAAATGTTCAACATAGATTTAAAAACAAAATCTTGCCTTATTGACGCTGTGGCTAAATGAAATCATCTTCATCATCAATATTAAGTAAAAGGCACCTGAAGAGTGATCAAAAGAATATAGCACACCAGCAGTTGGTTTCAGTCGTTGCTCCATCAATCGAACTATTCAACAAGATTCATGAAGCATGTTCAGTCTTGGAGGGCTTTGGTATCCCTTATGAGACTACTATTGTTGCAGCTCACAGATCACCAAATAAGGCAATCAGATATGCCGGTAATCTTGAGGATAGAGGAATAGAAGTTGTCATTGCTTGCGGAACCGGATCTGCACACCTCCCCGAAATGATAGCTTCGCTGACCAACCTCCCTGTAATTGGAATACCTCTAGCGCATGATTCATTTCGGTTAGGCGGAACAGATTCCCTACTCTCTATAATCCAAATGCCTCAAGGGGTTTCAGTTGCCACAGTAGGCATAGATTCAGCATATAATGCTGCGCTTCTCGCCTGTCAGATTCTAAGTCTTAAACACCAGTTTCTAAGAGAAAAGCTTCAGTCGCACAAGCAAAAGATGGCGGAAAAGGTTGATTCCGATGAAAGCTACTTAAGAGTTAGTTAGCCATTAATGATCACGAGTCGATAGATTTGAGAATAGCTAGAGTAGCTAGAGAAGATGAGGTATCTAAAGAATCATTTGCAACCAAAGATGTAGACACCAGTTTGGGTAATCCTAAAAAGGCTGCCGTGATCTCCGACTCTTACTCAGATACTTACGCAATTATCAACAATAAGGGAGACGCGATTACTGCAGATGAAATAAAGTCTCAAACCAACATACAAATCCCTTCTACTTTAGAAGAATTCATGTTTGAAGGATACTCGGATCGAATTGATAGCGTTCTTGACGGGTTGAAATTTACTCACGATATCTTTAATTTTCGGTTACTTCCACCAATAACTAGATCATTCAAAATAATTTGTTTGGCATTTAATTACAAAGACCAAGACACTTGGTTACGCTTCGGAAAGTTTCCTCCTAAAGACCCTGTGATATATATGAAAGCCCGAACCAGTTTGATTGGAGATATAATCTGCCCCTCATTTGTAAAACAGCTAGATTATGAAGGAGAGTTAGCTTTAGTGATCGACAGGAAGTGTAGATATGTCGAGATAGGCAAAGCATTAGAATATGTTGGGGGATATTTTGTGTTAGATGACATTTCGGCGCGAGACATCCAATTTATCGATAAGCAGTATAGTCGGGCCAAAAGCTTTGATTCCTTTGGACCATGCGGGCCATGGATAGTTACCGGCGACGAGATCCGTGATCCCAACGATTTGAAATTGATTACTAAAGTAAACGAAGAAATTAGGCAGTGTTCTTCCACATCCAAGCTTGTTCTGAATATTGAGAAAATAGTAAGTAGCCTTAGTAGTGTGATGACACTGGAACCAGGAGATATAATATCAACAGGAACTCCTAGCGGAACGGCATTATCGATGTCATCACATCTTAAATATTTACAACACGGCGACATTGTAGAAGTTGAGATTGAAGGAATAGGCAAAATCAAAAATACTGTGAAATTTGTCCACTAATAACTAGTGGGATTCAAAAAATGATTACCTTGATCTCGATCCTGTCCAGAATCAAGTTGTAACCAAATGAGCTCCGATAGCCTTGGCCGATCGAAAGTGAAAAAATGATGAATAATGGTTCTCGTCACGAGTTGATTTATGAGTTATACATTCGTAAGAGCAGCAGCAGCCGATCCTATCTTTCTCCTCTTTTGTAGGGTGTTGCCAACGCAGCCGGAGCAACGCTCTTCTTATACATCACTGCCAAGATGGCAATTGGTAATAAGTACGGTAGCATGAGTAAAAACTGAAATGGAATAGTCGTTCCTAATGATTGTAGTCCTAATGCCGTCGCATTGACCATTCCATAGACGAGAGCGCCTATTACTATCCAAAAAGGTTTCCATCTACCGAAGATTACAGCTGCAAGAGCAATCCATCCTTGTCCAGCGGCAATGTCTTCGGAAAAAGAACCAGTCGTTACCAAGGCGATATAGGAGCCTCCCAATCCAGCAAACGCACCGCCTATGATCACTGACATATAGCGAATCCTGTTTACGTTTACACCAAGCGTATCAGCCTGCTTTGGGTTTTCTCCCACTGTTCTTATCTTTAGACCAATGTTCGTCTTGAAGAGAAAAATATGAGTCAAAGGAATTAGCAAAAATGCAAGATAGATCATCGCGTCATGATGAAAAATAATAGGTCCCAAGATTGGAATCGAACTCAAAAACGGGATGTCGACAGGAGGAATAGTAGTTACAGTGGGGGCCACCGTGACTACGCCAAAAGTCAATCGATATAGCAGTGCAGTAAGGCCTACCCCTAGGAGCCATATGGCTAAACCAGCAACTAACTGGTTTGTGCGTAAACTTACGCTTAGAAAGGCCATAAGAGCTGCCATGACCATCGGGCCGGAAACAGCGAACAATATTCCAATGATTACGTTCCCTGTGACAAACGTTCCGATAAAGCCGGCAAATGCTCCGATTAACATCATCCCTTCAACCCCTAGATTGAGGACACCCGAACGTTCTGCGATATTTTCACCTAACGCAGCAAAGAGCGAGGGTGTACTCATACGAATTCCTGACGCAACTATTCCGATAACAAAATCCATCATTTCTACCAATTTGTCAATTCACTCCTCCACTTTCCCCCTCTCCGCGTCAATCTGATTCCCATTTTCTATTATATCTTCATCTGCTCTTCTCTTGATTCTTTTTGGAAGGTGAATTCGGGTGAACACTTCTCCGATTAGAACGAAAACTAATACGAGGGCCTGCAATGTTTGAGCAAAAGCAACTGGTATGCCCAACGTTCTATACATAGATTCGGATCCTGCGAGCAAGACCGCAAAGAAGAAAGCGACAAGACAAACTCCCAAGGCATTTTCTCTCCCCAAAAGTGCAATGATCACAGCGATGAATCCATAACCAGGAGAGATACCCTCAATGAGTCGGTGTTGGACCCCAGCTAGAAGAACTGCTCCAGTCAGACCTGCCAGGCCTCCGCTTATCGCCATAGTTATCAGAATACTCTTCGTTATGTTCATGCCTGCATACCGCGCAGCGGAAATATTCATGCCTACACTCTTCAATTCAAATCCAATCTTGCTCTTCCATAGAAAATGGACAAAAATGGCGGCGAGGGCCGCTATGATTAGTCCTGCATGCAATCTAGTATGTACTATCAAAATAGGCAGCTCTGATTCCGGAAAGATATCAGGACTGTAAGGCAAAAATCCTGGCGCCTTGATCGGCCCATGAAGGAGGTACGAAATAAAGAGAAGAGCTACGAAATTGAGAAGAACGGTTACAATTATTTCACTTACGCCCAATTTGACCTTGAGGACTGCTGGCACAAGACTAAACATAGCTCCAAATGCAATACCTGCAATGAGAACAATAATAACCGACACTACTGGAATCATGCCCACCACAGCGATCCCAACCAGCAACCCTCCCAGGGCTCCCATATAGAGTTGGCCTTCAGCGCCGATATTCCATAATTTGCACTTAAATGCGACAGCTACAGCAAGTCCGGTAATGAGCAGTGATATAGTCTTTACAAGGGTATCTGCAATTGCCCGAGTAGATCCAAGAGATCCTTTAATGATTAATGAATAGGCTTCCAGTGGATCGACACCTGCCGCATAAAGTATGATTCCTCCGACCAAAAAAGCCAGCCCACCTGACAGGAACGGGACCATGTGTTTAAAACTTAATCTCTTACCGAAAATGAGAGTTGTTGTAGTCAATCTTGCAGATCACAATCTCCAATATTTCCATAAGCTAAAGGCTTCATTTCACAGCCTCCCCTACATAGCCTCCCATTAATGGGCCAATTCTATCGACGTCTGCTGTTGTCCTATCGAATACACCCATTATCCTACCGGCGTATATCACTGCTATCCTGTCGCTCACTAGGAGAATTTCATCTAAATCCAAGGACAACAGTAAGACTCCTACTCCAGAGTCTCTTTGTTTGAAAATTTGTTTGTGGACATACTCTGCAGCCCCCACATCTAATCCTCGCGTAGGATTGTGAGCAATAAGCAGTTTATGTTCTTTTGACAATTCCCTTCCAAGTACGATCTTTTGTAAGTTACCACCAGATAGATAGCGTACTTGAATGTCTAAACTGGGAGTTCTCACATCAAAATTTGTGACTATCTCTTCTGCAAATCTTTTCATTTCATGCTTGTTTAAAAATATCTTGCCAGAGTACGGGCTGCTATACCACCTGTCCAGAATTAGGTTTTCTGCAATACTGTACTCCAGAATAAGACCAGTATTGAGCCGATCTTCAGGTATATAGGCGAGGCCCCATTCTCTGATCTGCTTTGGTGACATTCCTATTACGTCGCGTCCATCGATGACTACCTGTCCATTCTGAATCTTTCTCAAACCCGAAACAATCTCTGCAATTTCACTCTGACCATTGCCATCGACGCCTGCAATTCCCAATATCTCACCTTTCGCTACTGTTAAAGACAAATCCTTAAGCGCTTGCACCCCAGAGTTATTCAACGCAAACACGTTTTTGAGTTCCAGTACCGTGGCATGTCCGGCAGAGACCTTTGCATTGGATGATTTCTGAATTCCTACATGGATCTCCTCTTGCTGATAGGCTGAACTGTGAGTTAGTGACCTTCCTATCATCAATTTTGCAAGCTCTGTTTCGGTTGTCTGCTCAGTCATAACCGTGCCAATAACCTTTCCACCTCTAAGAACCGTTACACGTGTGCTCGCCTCAATGACTTCTTTTAGCTTGTGTGTAATGAATATTATCGAAAGTCCAGCCTTTACCATAGCAGATAACGTCGAAAACAACGCCTTTTCTTCAACGGGGGTAAGCATTGAAGTAGGCTCATCGAGAATCAGAATATCAATTTCTCGGTACAGTGCTTTTATTATCTCTACTCTTTGTTGTTCGCCAACAGATAAATCACCTACGATCGCTTTTGGGTCAATCTTAAGCCCGTACCTCTGGGATAACTCCAAGATCTTTCTTTCCGCTTCCGTCGTTCTCAAGAAAATAGATCTTCTGGGAGTTTTTAGTCCGACAATGATGTTTTCCGTAACTGTATGGCTAGGAGTTAATAGAAAATGCTGATGAACCATCGCTATTCCAAGGCCTATGGCATCAAGAGGAGATTTTATGTCAACTCTTTTACCCTTAACAAAGATTTCTCCCGCTTCTGGTTTGTACAACCCATAGAGTACACTCATCAAAGTCGTCTTTCCAGCACCGTTCTCTCCAAGAAGACCATGAATCTCTCCCCTGAAAAGATTAAAGTGTACATCGTTATTGGCTATAACGTCATTAAATCTGCACGTTATGCCATTCATGGAGAGAACAGGTTGGTCACTTTGCGTACCCCCAGACAAAGATTGTGAGGGTTTTTGGGCCGGGGCAGAAGGAGCACTGTCGGCAGGAGGGTCAACAATCGGGCTTAGATGAGGTGAAGAAGAACCTGCGCCTGACATGTCTAATTAAATACCCCTCTCCTTAATTGAAGCGGATCTACTATGGACAAAATTATCTTTCCTGGCATTGATATTTTTTTCCTCTACTTTTTACCTCCTCGCTGGAGTGTTGTTGACATTGCAAATAATCTACAAGGCTACCCTGTCCGATGATTCTGTTCTGGTCCTTCTCATGGAACAAAAGTTAGGACGAGGCTTCGGTCCTTTCAGGAACTACGATCTTGCCACTGATTATATCTTGGACAATTTGGTTAAGCCTCTGTTTCACATCAGCTGGAACTTTACTATCGAGGTTATGGAACGGTGCAATGAATACTATACCGTCCCCGGATGCCCCTTTTGCTGCCTCTAATCCAGGCTTATAGAGCTGGCCACTGAAGTTATCATTCTGAACCATTTTTATGGCTCCATCAAAGGCCTTTTCCATATCCAACACAAAGGAGGTCAGTACAGTATTAGGCGCAAGATTATGCTGATCTGCTACTACTCCCAGAGCATAAATGCCCTTTTCTTTTGCTGCCTGGATTACTCCCTGTCCTGACAGGTCAGCAACGTGAAACAGAAAATCTGCACCATTATTTATTAATGAGACACCAGCTTCCTTCCCCCGCGCAGGGTCAGTGAAAGTATCGATATATTGTCCTATTACCTTTATGTCGGGATTGATGGATCTGGCTCCCTGTTTGTACCCCTCGAATATATTTATTATGTTAGGATATGCCTGACCACCAACAAAGCCAATCGTGCCTGTCTTTGACATCATGGCAGCCAATGCACCAAGGACATATGATCCCTCCTGCTGCATTGGAAAGACAGATGCTACATTACTACCATTGGTTAGACCTGTAAAGACTACAAATTTTGTATCTGGATAGTCGGCACCAACCCTTAAAGCTGGATCGCCCCACTCAAATCCATGGGCTATGATAAGATTATTACCCTGATCAGCAAAATCTCTCAAGGTTGGCTCTATATCAGGGATCGCAACATTCTCAACAGTAGTCAATTCCAAACCGTATTTTTCCTTTAAGGCCTGCGAGGCGTTATATGCTGTGGCACCCCATCCGCCATCGCTGAATAATGCATCAGTTAATAGTGCTACTTTCAATGGTGCCCCTTCACCTTGTGCCCAGACTCGTTCCAACGTTGGGTATGAAAAACTAGACCCAGTGATCAAGATTGCAGCGACCATAAGTCCTGCTATTGCACCCGTAAGTTTCCTTACTTCAGATCTTTTGGACATCTCCAAGATTCATAGCGTTTATAGATCGTAATATAGTTTGTCTGAATTATGCTAAAGATTTGTGATATATCATAAAAAATAAAGTTTAGATTGAACAGGTGCGATGTCAAATGTCAAAGTTTTTCATGTCTAAATCATGAAGCTAATCCAACATGTGAACTCTACACTTTCTGAATACCTATGCATCTGAGATTCGAGGAAGGGAATTTGAACATAAGCTTTATGGAACCTATGTTCAAGACAATCCTAACACATACAAAAAAGACACCGTGTTACACCCTGTTAACTGTCAGTCACTTCAATATCGATTCAATCGCTAGGAATTGAGGAAATATCAAATATATTATATTATTATTCACAATATCTGCAATGTAATATAATGAGCTGATGATTGTATTTATGCTCATTTTTACCTGAAGATGCAACTATCCTTAAATATAACAGCTCTGAACGCTGAACTACGAAAGTGGGCACACCCATATCAT
>JAATVR010000199.1 GCA_014523665.1 Nitrososphaerales archaeon TH526 | reverse complement strand
TTTTGTGTATTTACAATTCGCAAAAGTTATGAGAATAAATAGAAAAATAAATCCTCATTAAGAAAGAATCTATCCCGTGGAGCGGTGCAGAAGTTTAAGTTTCAATTACTCACAAGAAATGGTTATACGTCAAAAAGAATGTTCTCTTCAATATTTCTGTATTGCCAGAATTTACTCTTAGAGTTGAAAGAAATTATGCATAATAAACACCTAATGTTCTTACTCTTGTTCGTTGGCATGACACTTGAAATAGGAGAGAATTTCCCAGTCTATTTGTTGGCCACTTCATCAACAATACGATCACAATAATCCCTTTCAATTTCTGTATAACCAAATGTCCCTTTAGACACGCAACCTATTAATGGAAATCTCGGTATCAAGGTCATTAGTCACTGCTTTGAAATTGAAACGGGTTAACAGACTGAGGATTTATGCTGATGGCAATAGAATTTATGTAGAAAAGAAGGAACTTGGAGATACGACAAATAAATCCTAATTAAGCAGATAGTCGAATCAGAACTAGATCGGGGCAATAACAAAATAACCGTTTGTTCCAAAAATAAAGAATGACATTTGAATCACAAAGAAGGAAGGACATCCCTAATCTAACTGACTCAGATGATGAGTGGACCAAATACTGGGGTTCTTGTAGTATTAATGAGATAGTTAATACCTTAGAAAAGTTAATCCAAATGGATAGAAAGAGGAAGCCTATCGAAAATAAATCTCTCTATACAAAAGCATTAGAATGCAAGGAAGCAATAAACAATGCCTTTCGTGAAATGATTGACAAAAATAACAAACTGATAAAGGATATAGAGTTAGGGAGAAACTAGAGTTCTGTCTTTTCCTTGAGCTCTATCTAGTTGATGTTATTACTTACATTTTTTTAATTTTAGTACAGACGATGCTTAAGAGGTAGACTGAGTTCATTTCGATACCAGACTGATATAGAAAATTCCAAGAAATAGCGTGCTAATATCACATGATACTACATAGTAGTATTATCTAAAGGTAGAATAGCAAGGTTACTTGCCGTGTAACCGTCTGTGACCCCTAAAACCTTTATTACTCCAATAAATCAAAATAATCAATGCGTCAATAGTCAGTATTCCTATCTCAGAAATACTGAGTGCATTTGTCATGTTTGATACAATTTAAACCTATTAATTTGAATAGATATCATATCATGAAAATAGTTTGAGGGAGCCTCAAGCAATAGTAGAACAAATTGAACTACAAAATGGCAAGATCATAAGGCTAGTTAAAGGAGATATTACTTCAAGAGACGTTGATGCGGTGGTAAATGCTTCAAACTCAAATCTTAAACACGGAGGAGGAGTCGCAGCTGCCATCGTGAAGAAAGGAGGGCAGATTATACAAGAAGAAAGTGATAAAATAGGATTTGTTCCAGTTGGTTCAGCGGCAATTACGACTTCTGGTAAATTGCCATGTAAAGCAGTTATTCATGCAGTTGGACCAAGAATGGGTGAAGGGGATGAAGATGTAAAGCTAAGAAGTGCCATTCGGGCTAGTCTTTTGTTAGCTTCTGAGAGAAAGTTTCGAGACATTGCGATCCCTGCGGTAAGCTCAGGAATATTTGGTTTTCCTAAGGATAAATGTGCCACTATATTGTTGAATGAATCTTTGAACTTTCTCCTTTATAGCACTGATGACAAGAGGGGATCTACTCTGGAAATTGTAGAATTTTGTATAATAGATAGTGACACACTGAAGGAGTTTAGGTCCCAATTTAGCGTATTGAAGTATGAATTGAGCGGTAATGGTCGTAAATGAAGTGAACACCGAGTAAAGAAGCGTAGATTCTTCTTAAACAATAAGAAACCTTTGAATAATCATAATGGCCATATTTGATACAGATCTTGACTTATAATTCGAAAGTTGTCCAGGTGTTACGAGGATTAGAGCAAATAGCAAAGAAACAGGGTTTGCCATCTATTGGTCCAATAAAGGGAAAGATTTTGATAGGTATTATCTCTAAATATAAACCTAAAACGATACTCGAGATTGGAACGCTACATGGATATTCTGCAATTTTGATGGGTGATATGTTACCAAAAGATGGAAAGCTGATTACTATAGAGAAAGATACAAATCTATTTGGTATAGCGAAGAAGAATGTTGAAGATGCCGGACTGTCTCACATTATTGAGGTCATTAATGCAGATGGGCTAAAGGGGATTCCACTGCTTCAAAAACAGAAGTTTGACCTGATGTTTTTGGATGCCGTAAAATCCGATTATTTAAAGTATCTTAATCTAGCAGAGAAGAACAATCTGTTGAGTGATAGGGTGGTGGTAGTTGCAGACAACGTTCTGCTATACGAGAATGAGATGCAAGACTACCTTCAGTATGTTCGGGGTTCAGGGAGATACAAGAGTCAATCCACTGAAACTACATTAGAATTTACAAAGAATGTCAAAGACGCTCTTGAAGTGAGTGTAAGGAGCAATTGCTTGACAACCCCCACTTTGTAAAGATTACCTGTACCAATTCTGGGTGTGTATCACAAGCAATCAAGAAAATGAACGCGAGATTGCAAATGAAAACAAGATATCTGCACTAAACATGAAATCGAGAGAGTATCAAAAGTGAAACCAATCACTATCAGTCCAACAGCTGGCATGGTCCCGTTAAAACTAAACTTGGATCACTTTCAACAATCCTCCACCATCTAAAAATTTCAAATCAGAAACCATTTTCAGTATTTCCAAGATATGCTCTCTTTTGCAAATCTAAAGCACACTTTCGATAGCTAGACATGAAATTTTCAATTTGATAAGTAAAAGCTCAGCAGATCCTATGCTCCATTTCAATATGCCAATCCATGACTTGCTTTTGTCTTATAAGTAGCTCAGGAATAGCCTTTTATTGACACAGAGTCACCAGTAAAATGTAGATGTCAACGAATAGACTAATGAGCGTAAGGTCTCTTTTTCTTAGGTTGAATCATGATAGAACTTCGAGAAAAACTAACGACACTCTTGGAAGAAATGATCTCTGGCTTACTGAAGGTCAGTTAGTGTTAGGAGTAGAGAAATTCATCAAGTTGAGTGGCTACCAGAAGATTGAATTCAACCAGACCTTAAATCAGGGCGGATATCAGTTCACTTTCCCTATAGTAGGATATAGAAATTCATCCCAAGACGACCTGAACGGTATTGTATATCAAGGGCAAGACAATGGTTACACGCGAGTACAGAATCAAGAGGCCAAGCCGATGGAAGGTGAGCGAAAAGCATCTGGAGTGTTTGGGGAGGATGCTAGCAAAACTACCACTACCGTATGCATTATTAACCCAAAAATTCAAGACTACGATCTGGGATTCTTTGGGCATTTAGAGTCAATCCTATATGACATTATAGACAATTATGAAAATACAAACCTAATTCTTGTAACGGATTCTTTATCGTACTTGTCTATTATTACGAAAGAAGAAATTAGTGTCACAGTGGAAAACCTTATGGGAGAAGGATTACATCTATTATTCATGAATGAGAAATCAGATTACGCATTCTTCGAAAAATATGATGATATCATAGAAAAACCTATCACGGTTTACGGAGTTTGAACGGTAGTGTTGTCCTTCTGAACTCCAGAGATAAAACTGAAACTTCCTGCCCCGCATTACATTCGGTTCAGTCTGTTTTGTGTGAACCTATGAATTTCAAATTGGAGCATTCTAATGAAGGTACAAAATAATGACACACATCGTGTTAGTAGTCTAGGAACCCACGGCAGACTTTCAAAGCCTGTAGGGGTAGGGAATGAGTATGATGTAGAAATCTCTGATAGAGGAAAGAGTGGTACGACCGATGGAATTGCCAAGATTCAAGGATTAGTAATATTCGTCAAGGACGGAAGAGTCGGTGACAAAGTAAAAATAAAAATAACTGCTATAGGCGAAAGATTTGCAAAGGCGGAGATAGTAACTCATAGTTAGATAGAACTAGAATTTAGCAATAACAGAAAACTTACGCCAATTAAGGACTCATTACTAGTAAAGTAACGTGAAGGGTCATGATCGAACTTTTTGGAGTGGAATTGATTCGCTTTAGAGTTGGTCCTTGTTCAAAGTTACTTGTACGTTCTGTCTTCTTGGTATATCCAAACTTGCCTTATAGTCCAGTTTTTCATGGCTGGCCGGCTGGCCTTAAGAGTTGGCAAGCATTGATACCTAAAGAAATCCGAACCCACTTTGTACATCGCCTTTGTAATCGGGAGGTTGACGTAAATTCTTGTCAAACCCGATACCCACAAGGACAGCCGTTTTACCAGCTAAGAGCATGAATGCATCTTCATAGAATATCCTCCAAGGGATAATTTGGATGAGTGCTTAAATCATATCTGTCAGCAGGTATGAGGAGTCTTTGAATCCATGTATAGCATGTCAGACAAATACTCAACTAACACACTTTATACTACAGCTAATGTTTCCCGTTTTTACAAGTCCTTATCTGTGCAGCAGATCTAGAGAAGATTTGTCTCGATAACATTCTTTCAGTACATACATTAGATATATTATAATAGAAGAGTCGATAATATATATATGATAAGATAGTAATAGAAGAAATATAACATTGGTTGAATATCCTGCATCATCCCAACCAAACAAGAGATCCCTGGAGTCTATGATGACGGATCTAAGAGACTCCCTAAATAGTAGAATCGCCGCCGCTAACTATGTCAAGAATCTAGTGTTGGACATAGTGCTTTTTTATTCGCCTCTTCAATTTTTGAATTTGTACTAATCTCCGAATATTATTCAAGGAATTCCAAGCTCAAAGTTCCACTTAGCTCATCAGGTTTGAAGTTATAATAATATCACCGTACAGTGAGTACAGAGCACTCTGCATGTGATAACACAGCCGACGCAACACTTCCCAAAAGAGTTTTTCTAAAAGCTGATCTTCCTCTACTCCCCATTACTATAAGATCTACACTCTTACTCTCTGCATACTTAATAATCGCATTTTCCACCTTAGAGAAGGGGTCTTCGAGAATTTCTGATCTAAATTTTCCTTTAGTGTATTCTGTTTCTTTCAATATATCTAACATTGACCTTTCGACCTCTTCCAACCATTTTTTTGCTTCTCTCCTTTTTTCTTCCAATACATTATCATTTGAGAGGGTTCCAGGTTGAATCAGAAAATATCCGTAAGGGAGAGACATTAGATCAATTACTGTCAAACCAATTAGATCTGATGCAAATTTCCTAGCAAGACTGATACCATAGCGAGCGGCTTTCATTGAAGTAACCGAACCGTCTATTGGTAGCAATATCTTCCTGATGTTCTTGATTCTTGTATTTGATATCATGAGCTCTGAAGGTAATACAATCTGTCTGATTAACTAGCTCTGTGTAATCTCAAAGAGTGTAACCATCTTCAAATATAATACTCTAACAATCTTTCGATTTCATCCTTACCTACTTCGTCATTTGGAAATTCTTCATACCTTGCAAAATCGAGAGGTGTAATTATTCCAAAAAGGTGTTTCTGATCGGATTTTTCACTAGTTTTGTTATCATCAATAACAAGCAAGTGTCTTACATTGTACCTTAACATCGTATCAGCGGCAATTGCAGGGGTAGATGTGGAATTAATTGTGATAAGAGGTACTGACATTATCTGCTGATTTGTAATTGCACTTGTAAAAGTATCATTAATACATACTTTGGTAACCAAATGCCGTTCAGTTACCAAGCCTTGAGGTTTACCCACTCTGTCAACTACTATCAAAGAGCTGACATCCTTATCCTTCATTTTTTTAGCTGCGCCCTGAACGGAATCCGAATCGTCAATGGTCTCTAGTCTCTTCCTCATGATATCTCTTAAAGTTGTGGCCATCTATTTGAAATGATAAACGTCTTCAACTTTTAAGGATATTGACGATCTTACGAATTCGATATAAGGAACTCAAGATCAATTCCGTTCTCGTACCTGGCCCTCAACTTTTCAAAACGTTTTTTCTACAACGACCTGCTAGATCTTTGACCAAAATCAATTATCAAAGGGGTATATGATGATACATTTGGCACCTTTTCTAACAAATATTTATGATACATTTGCCAAAAGCGCGTTCACATTAAATGGGACAAATAGCGTATATATGTTCTGGTGTATTCATATTAGGTTGGCTCGATCTGATAATTTTGCTCTAGAGAAGGGTAAGGCAGAAAAAGCAATAAACTGGATGAATGCTTATGCCGCCACGAAAAACAAAAAATTTAACGCAAAGCTTCTCGGCTATACCTTATCAACTATAAACTTTGGAAATTTTGAAGTAATTTCATGGGAAGGGGAGTGGTCCGCAGCTCGTCATGTTATAGTTAAGGTGAGCAGTAAGTTAAATATGAAAATAGTTGAGGCAGGATATCATTCCAAATCCAAAATCCTGGAATCATTTCTTGGGCTCGGTAAAGAATATGCTAAGGTATACAGCGGCGGCGTACTTGCAGGTAACATCATATTAGGAATCAAGCGTGGAAAAATCATTGTAGATTCTGAAAAGTTAATGTAGGTGGCTATGACGATGATTATGATTACAGCCATAACAATAAGTTGAGAAATCCGAAAATGATATTACTATTATCGATTGAAGAACCTTACGGTCCATTGCACATCGGGAATTCTAACATCTCTTCGATCACATACATTTCTTGTCTAGAAGATCTTTTTTGATGTTACTAAATTCTTCCTCATTCAATACTCCTTGTTCTTTTAGTTTCATCAGTTTGGTCAATTCATCTGCAATTGAATAACTGCCAGTTTGTTTGGAGCGGAAGGCTAAGGCTGAATTATTCTCTTTTTCTGTGTTTTGATGTCCTTCAATTCCTTTTTGATGGATACCAAAACGAATTACTTCTATTAAATCCTCCGCCTTCGCTTTCGGAATCGCTTGTATCATTCCTTCATTCTCATTGTTACCATGTATTATTCCATGTATCATCCCTAGCCTTTTGGAACCAACCAATGCAGGAGCTTCGAATCTTATAGTAGATGAGAACAATCCTTTTTCAAGCTTAATACTTGTAATAACGTCATAGGGGATATCAATTAGGTTTTCTTTTATGCCTAACATGTACGGGTCTCTAATAATTAATCGCTTTTCAGTCGCGTAAATAGTATTAGGAGTAACGTAGGAACCTCCAGGCAAGATTCTTGATTGACGAGCAACAATTATCACATTCTCATTAGGATTTAGTACATCTTGAATTCTTCCAATCTCACCCATATCGTCACTGTTGAGTGGTTGTATCGAAAATTTTTCACTTGTTCTCATAACTAGTTCTTTGCTACTATCTAGCTTCTTTCCCAAACCAAACAACTTCTAGCTTATATTTTGATATCTTAATGCTTATTTAAGAACTACGAAGAAATGATCCCTGTATGTATCCAATTTACAATTAATAGATGACTGCTTGTGTATCGAATCAGAAAATTCATGTTACGATAAATGAACGATCCTCTATAATTTAAAGAGACGTATTAATACAATACCCATAATAAGTCAGGCTATAGCTATCATGCCTAGGAAGGTTTTCGCATTTTTTTACATTAATCTTAAACTGATTTAAACTGTATATCATCGCTGACTGAAGGAAGAGACATTTTTTGTTAAGCACGAAAGTTTTTCCAACTTAGTTTCGGGGACCAGGACCGGGATATGAGTCATGCCGTCCCAGGATGCATCAGATCTCCTGTGTATTTATTAACTTGCTGTTATTGATATCTAGCCCGGTTGAATAGATTTGAGAAAGTGAATTCGAATAGACATGTTGTCACAACGCTTGTAATTCATGCACTACTCAAATATCATCAATCTCAATCATCATTTTGACCCATAGTTAATCCTTTTAAGAGGTTGCGTGGTTAAACTAAGATACCATCCCAATGATTGACATAGCGGAAAAAGTGAAAAATATAGATATAACAAATCTTATGACCAAACGAGTTATAACTGTGTCCGAAAACCAACCCTTGCAAGAGGCATCCAAATTGATGTATCAGAACAATATCGGAAGTATAATAATTCTCAAGAGCACCGACGAAGATGAGAGTGAAAGTGTTCCTACAGGTATCGTTACAGAGATATTGCCAGAATAGTAGGATTCGCATCAACATTTTCTCCAACGATGCCAATATCTGAAGTAATGAGCAAACCATTATTGACGACGACTACGAGTTCCTCATTAAAAGAAGCTGCAGATTTGATTCAACAGAATAATATCAGGAGACTTCCCGTACTAGATAGCAAAGGGAAGCTAGTAGGAATTGTTACTGCAAAAGATATACTTAAATCAACTATGGATATTCTAAAAAAGATTCTGGTTGAACAGGACTTTATGACATTAGCATTTTAATTGATGATGATTACCTTCATGACTGCTAGTGGCCAATGAAAATATAAACAAACGATCTAGAGAGGTAACTGTACTCAATAGCAGAAAGCGGATTAGACGATTTCCTCGGACGAGTTGTCATAGGGGGGCCAAGCCACCTCAAGGCATACGCAAGTTGAAACTACTTACTTTCTATAGCCACAACAGGATTTGCACAATTCTACTTGTGGATGGCTGAACGAGGCGTAAGCAAAATTCCAATGTATTATTGGGACGAAAACTCAAGGCGGTGCGATATTCTGTTAAATGTATGATCATGCTCTTATGCTGCATAGTTGCACCCATTTTGAAATTCCACTGTTTTTTTCTCAACGTGTTGTGGTTTACCTCACCATTCTTCTTCAATAATCAGGCTATGATCTTCCTTAGATATCGCGTCCTTGCAAACAACAAACATTTAGCGGCAAGATTACTTATTATTCTACCTTCAAATAATACTCTGCACAAACGTTCAGAGCTTGAACCATACTAGCATCAGTTACTCTCACCATCTCCTTAGTGCACCATTCTATCAATTCCGCTTGCTGTTGTGTAACTCGGATAGTGCTTGCGAGAACCACATTCGAACTTAAGTAACTAATGACGACAGTTAGTATAACTAACGCGAGAATTATCTTTATCAATGTCATCCAAGAACGTCTGATACAATAAGTGTTATTAATTTCCTCCGGATCACAAACGCTTTGAGGAAGTTAGAACAAGCTTTAGAAATAATGAAACTATGAGACAATTCTACAACGAGTAGGTGGACTGCCTTAACCCATGTTCTGACATCATCGTGTTGGCTAGGATGAACTCACTGCCTGGCGCTTTCTACTTTCATGACAATAGCTGGCGAATGAAGATGTTAGTGATAGTACATTTGGAGAAAAAAACGTTGAACGATCAAAAACGTTCTATAATGATCTGTCAGGTTAAGGCATGGAAAATATGCCTGAAGCAGATATTTTACCAAGTGGAACGGAGTGTCAGACGATAGCAAGTATGAACGATATAGCCCATTATGGCACTTACCTATGGATGACGAACACAGAGATGCTATATTGACACTAGTTGACAATCATTCTGACAGCTGCATTGACAATCCTGACATATGTTGACAATTCCCCCTAGGGAAATCATTTTGACACTTTATTGTCAGTCAAGACAAGTAAAATGTTCAATATCAAGTAATGTCAATTAGTCTCCTTATTCGAGGGTGGATAATAAAATTATCGAAATGCATCGGAAGATAGGTTCGATTTCTCTCATAGGACAATATCTCAATTAATTCAACAAAGTGTAGATGACGCATTAAAGACACTTGTTGACAATATTAAAGAATCTGCAGATCTTGATGAAGCTCTGGATGACTTTATTAATGTGGTAAATAGAGAGGAGAAGAATCGCGTTTTGCCTGCGAATCGAGCTGTACAACCTAGGGACTCAGCTAAAGCTCTTAAAGCACATTAGATCCTGCCAAGAATATCGCAATATCAAAGAAATCATTAGAAAGGATTATCTAAATTTCAATACTAATTCGAAACTTGCTGTCTAAACGTGAATGAGGTGTATCTGTTGGTTGGGACATTATGACGTGGGTTCTTACAATGCAATGTTACCCGTATTTTACTTCATGATCCTAAAAACTATTTGATCGACATGAAAGCGACTTAGGTGTCCATAAATGCACGTACTTTTTCAAAATGGTTAGTTAAGACCTAGTTTTGCGCTAAGCGTCTCTACCTACCAATTAGGTAAAAGACTCCACCATACGAATGTTAACTAAGATAGCTATATATTTATCTTAGGTATCTAAAGTAATATGTTTAATATCTCATTTAACTACCAACATTGCGGAAAAGGGATCACCGAAAATATGTTGATTTCAGACCGAAGAGACAGTTTGTAAATATTTATTACCGAAACACAGCATTAGAAACCCTAACTTTTTTGTTACTGATTCAATACCATATAAAACTTTTTTTTGGGTCGCAGACTTTTATATAAGGTTTCACCATATAATCACCTAGACAGCCCTGAGAATGATTTATCATATACACTTGGTGAGGATACTATGCCAGTAGCATATGTGTTGGTCACGTGTGAAATCGGCTTTGAAGATAAGGCCATGGAACAAATATCTAAACTACCATGCGTAGAAGAGGTGAATCGAGTCACAGGCGTCTATGACATAGTCGTGAAGCTATCTGGAAGCGATTTGGATTTATTAAGAGAAGTCATCGGGAAGGACATGGTAAAGATTAGGGAAATCTCCTTCACTCACACATTAATGGCTGATCAAATTGTATGAATATTGAATACGATCACGCCCATTGGATGTTGCATCATGTTTAACTATCTAACATCATTTTTATGTGGAAGATACCCGCAATTATCTTCTTAATTTCATAGCGCTGTTGCGGCGAGCTAGGCCATATTATCACCACCGGTCACGAATAACACGAGTCTGCAAAGTCGAGCGTTGTCAAACACTGTATAATCTATCTGAATTCATTTTCTTTGGGCAACAAGGACACCCGTATGAAAGTCGCTGATCGAACCAAGAAGTTTGCTATTGCATAACCTAAATCAGAAAACAATAATTTCTATTCTGCGACCCATTTTATCTAGGTCCTGTTTAAGGACCGATCCATATGATTCAATATATTTGGATCGTTAATTATGATACCATAATACCATCTTAGCAGCGATTAAGGGCGGCTGATGCTAATTCTACAACAACAATGACGAGGCAACAGGCCAGATTGAACATAGTTCCATCTATAAATGATGTAAACTCATGTCCTTACACGAAATATGCCGATGTGGAACCACGATAAAAACAGCCCTTGTCTTTTTTTTGAATCATTTATATCCGAAAAATTCGAGGGAGAAAGTGTCAAAGTGGAGGAACCCATTCTAAATATCCATCTATGACGGGTTTTCATCAAATTCTCTAAACGCTTCGACAAATAGGAGAATAAGATAATAATCGCCTGTACTTGTCTAACCCTGACGAATTCACGATTAAAAGGGTATATTTGTTGTGGTTAAGGAGAGTATATGTGGTGGATACGATGTATTGAATATCTTAATCGATCAATGGTGATCATAAAGGTAGCAGTAGATGTCTGATTCAAGAATGCTGCATTCCCTTTTCTGAATGGCATAATGAGGATGGTTGAGCATTAACAGAACAGAATGAAATTAACGAATATTTTATGATAGATGAAGGCACAATATTCCGATGCCACTTATGTTAGTTGATACCGTTTAAACTACAGCATTTTTCGTACCTGATCCATTAAGGAGGTCTAAATGAAAATAATCTCTTTGTTTGGAAACTGTGAGCAAGAAATATCGCTTTGTAAATTCTTAAATTAGACACCGTCCTAAATCGAAGCTGAACTTTGTTCAATATTCTTAAAAATATTAGAGTGACCCGACTCTTGGTCATCATTGTCATAATTATAATAATTCCTATTTCTATATTGACTATTAATTATTTACCCTCTTTGATCCAATCTTACTATTCATCGTCTCAGGGTCCTTTTATTTATCAAAGCGATGATAATGACTTAAGAATTGAACCCTTTACCAACGGCTTAGCCCAACCTACCAGTATGACATTTGTTGATGATGATACTATCCTGGTCCTGGAAAAGGATACTGGAATGGTTCGAGTAGTAAATAATGGAACGCTTGAGAAAAATCCTGCCTTAAGTGTTGGAGTTGACCCTAAAGCGGAACGTGGCCTACTTGGAATCGATATACTTGAGAGGGATACTGGACAAACAAAAATTGACAACTATGTCTTTATTTACTTTACAGAGCAAACAAACCAAAATAGCGAAAAAGACAGTGTCAGGAACAGAGTTTATAGATACAATTGGAACGGTACAGATCTTTTTAATCCAGTACTTCTGTTAGATTTACCTGGCGAACCTGGTCCATACCATAATGGTGGCAAGATAAAGATTGGTCCAGACGGACAGCTATATGTAGTGATAGGCGATCTCACTAGCCCTTCCACTATACTACAAAATCATGTACCGGACAGTCACGCGACTCCAAATAATACATCAGTCATAATACGCATTAATCCTTTGGATGGAAGTCCGTCATCAAATAATCCATTCAAAAACCAGGGCCAGAATGATTCTGCCTATAATTCCAATTTGGATTATTATTATGCCTACGGGATCAGGAATAGCTTTGGCATATCATTTGATCCTATCACTGGAAGCCTTTGGGATACGGAGAATGGAGAAGATAAATTTGATGAAACTAACTTAGTGAAACCCGGATTTAATAGCGGCTGGTCTAAGATTATGGGACCTCTATCTAGGAACAAAAACTTCAGTGAAAATGACCTAGTAATGCTAAATAATTCTTATTATTCTGATCCAAAATTTAGTTGGTTTAAACCTATTGGTGTTACAGATCTAGAGTTCTATAATTCAACTAAGCTTGGTGATAAATTCTCAAACAATGTTTTCATAGGGGACATTAACGCTGGCGATCTGTATTTCTTCAGAATAAACGACAACAGATCTGGAGTTAGAATTGATCCCCCTACGTCAGGTCACACCGATCTATCCGATTCAATCGCTGATCCTCAAGATGATCTATCTCCTACACTTTTTGCCAAGGGATTTAGCGGTAGAATCACCGACGTCGAGACCGGGCCAGATGGCTACCTTTACATCTTAACCTATTCCGATGGACGTATATATAGAATTGTAAAATAGTCTTGCGGGATCCATTATTAGTATACCTGAGAGTAATTATTTGCCGATTATTGCAAGGCATAAAAGCAACAGACAATTCAAAAAGAGATCGTGGGGATATTCATTACAATATTTTATCGCTTGTTTATCTTGTTTAAAAATCACAAAACAAAATTTTCTACATATGCTGTTTTAAACTATTTTTTCTATATTGTCAAAAATAAGACATACAAGATCTTTCTACTTTAATTTAGAATTCGGTTCATTAAACCCTTGTATTTCCAGAAGATGTGTTTTTTTGATAATGCAAACAATGTATTATCAAGTCACAAATGATATTTTGAACCTTAACCAATAACAAGGGTAATGTGGATCGCCCTATCTTTCCATATTATCATATTATTACGTTAAATTAGAAAAAGTTGAGCGATACTCCTCATAATTCCGGCTGTTAATGTTTCAGGTGCACGTTTTAGGTGGGTGCTTCATATCAACCATATACCGATACGACATCTCATTTGATTTTGAACCATTTTTGTATAATACTATGTATCATTGTAGTGACTTCAAAAAAAAGCGCCTGCCGCTAATGTGAGTCTGGTTTAATTCGAATTATACGCTATCTAGTTTATCTTAGTATGCTACTTTACATCCCGCTGCTGAAGAATCAACAACAAATGTGACATCACCTTAACTAGTTTACTCCCATCATAAAACAGGCAGGTTGCACGCCAGGTCCAAATACTGTTCATTGTTCAATGAGATTCCTGGTCTTCAGCTTGCTTCAACATGGCACATCATAATATTCCGACTATTAGGAAAAGCCGAGTGTGCATTTCATGTTTATGAACATGAAATAATAAATCCTATTGTAAAGTAAGTTGCTGGACAGGTCACGGTGTATCGACCTTACTCCTGGCCTACTGCCTGCGACTTTGACCTCCTCATACGATATTCTGAATTTTGGGTGGCTTCAAACCTATAGTACGGCGGCGAATAGACCGGAGTTCACTCCAATTCATATGCAGCTTATCTTTTCTTGTTGTACTATTCAGATGGTGGTTGTACTGATTAAACTGACCAAAGACTGGTACCTTGCTATTACTCTCTTTTAGACCTGTATCCATCACTGCTTGGACTTCGGTCGAATTATGTTTAATCCAACGTATATTATTAAGAAACTCGATCAATAGTTATCATTGACATTTTTTTAAGGCTTTTCTAACCGTCTCATCTTTTTTGTTTGCCTATAGCACAGACAGAATGAATTGTGTTCTCACTATTTACCTCGATACTATCGAT
>JAATVR010000198.1 GCA_014523665.1 Nitrososphaerales archaeon TH526 | reverse complement strand
GAAATGACCTGTATGATTATGAATGCTCCAGAAAAACAAAAGATGCAGTTCTGAATATGAGTGAGCTGACACGCCTAACACTAGCCTCTGGAATATCGACGCTGTACACTTTTGAGAAACAGCTACCTGAAATAAGTGCAAAAAAGATTGAAGGGCTAATGAATTTCTATGGTGTTCAAAATGATAGGGCATTAGAATACTTTAATATTCACCAGAAGGTTGATATTGAGCACGCGGAACTTTGGCGTTGCTTATTGGAATCTATGCCTGTATCACTACACGAATCGATATTAGACGCTGCATCAAAGTCATTGAACTATCAGAACATGATATTGGATGGTGTGTGTGAAACCTACTTACCGGAAAAAACAAGCTACCAAACTAGGTCTAGTCACTGATGGTTCAGATAAATACATCATCGTTGACCTTGCAAACAAGAAAAAAATGAAGTGAATACAATATTCTAGAACATAGATCTGCATAATTAAATTAAATTGGAGAATAAGCTATAGTATGTTAGATCGTGAAGTGATCGACAAACTACTACCTGGTTTGCAGTTTCAGCTCTAGCAAGTCATTACATTCCTGGGAAGAACACTAATTTTATTATGCTTTTGTAGGATGATAAACAAGGATTTATTTTCTTTCGATTCTAGTCCAACTGATTTTTATCTGCCATAGGTCTGTCTAGTATCGGTCAGACGATGGTCAATAGAATGTCAAATCCTAGTCATGTCTCCGTCATTTATCAGTCATACAACCGTCATTTGACTATTTACACTCATGTGACCTCATATAGTCAAAAAAAGTGAGCGCCACTTCTTTTTTATTTCTGGTCCATTAATGGAGCTGAATGGAAGGAAGGATTCCTCAACCAGTAAGGTTGGAGGTAATCAGAATGTGGTTGCGAGGATACTCAAGAGACGAAATTGCCAAGGACGTCGGGATTGGTACAGGAACCGTTAGCGGGATATTACAACAATGCAGACAGGATGATGCGGATTTTGACTTGTTACGCGGAGTCGCCTTAGAACTTAGAGATCGGGGCATGCGCGTGGAGGATTACGCACCCCTGCTCAGATTGAAGAGTCTACTTGAAGAAAAGGAATTACGACTAGAAATATCCCAGAATGAAAACCTATTCTCCGAATATAAAAGATTTGAAGCAATCATAATTACTCTCGAAGTGCTGTGTTTCAAACACGAAATACCTATGGACCAATTTTTTGAACGGATTCGCAATCTCTACGCTATTGGTAATCTCGGTATTCCCATAGAAAGATTATCCGAATATCTTGAGAATCAGAAAAACGAGATCCTGCGACTGCGATCAGAAACCAAAAATGAAGTAGAAAGACAAGGAGCAACGATGAATCTATTGCAAGAGTATCAAGCTAACATGCCAGCACTTAAGACCGCAATGAATGATTTAGGAAAGGTTACTCAGGAGAGAGATTCATGCCGAAGAGAGCTTGATTATCGTAGGAAACAATATAACCAAAAACTTTGGGACCAGAAAGAAGAAGAATACGGATGGTATGTCGATCAGGAAGAGGTAAAAAAAGCCGAAATGGAACTCAGCTCTGAGATAGGCGGCGATCACTATGTTTCTAGATTGACAAATCCTGGATTAATGGAGATTATTCTGGACCTTTATCGCCATCCTGGTAAATATGTCGAATCAATAAGAAAAGTTAGTGATACCTATGATCTAGTGCATGGACACCCCCTCTATTGGAGAAACTATTATGCTAACGAGAATCAATTTAGGATTTGACCAATGAATGCATTTTTTTTCAAATGGGGGATATAGCATAATCTTTCAATTCTTTTTCTAGCAATGATTAGTGGTATTCTTTGGTCCAGGATAGGGATTCCCAAAGTTAGAGGTTTGAAATTAGTAGGAGCAATTCTAACGGGACCGATCGTCGTTCGTAAGAAGATGCTTTCAGTCAAACGTTTTAATATCGAACCACTTAAGGGAATTTTCGTGGGCCCATAGCTCAGCCTGGTAGAGCGACCGGCTCATAACCGGTCGGCCAGGGGTTCAAACCCCCTTGGGCCCACTTTAAAGTGGGTTCAATACGTTTATAGCTAGGTTTATACTCAATTAACCACGCAGCATATATGTTCAGAGGAAAGGCATTTCAACTCTCGCTACCCGGTAATTCCTATCGCATATTTATTGAGGGTCTCAAATCCCCTGTCACCAAAGCTGCGTATAGCTATGCTCTCCAAAAATACATGAATTATCTAAACATAGGCAATCCAGATGACCTATTAATTCATCAAGAAAATCCCAAAATTATACAGAATCAAATTATTGAATATCTAATTCAATTAAAAAATCCGCCATTTTCATTACGATATGCCACACGAAGCCAATATCTGGCGGCAATTATGACATTTTACGAACTAAACGACGTGCCGCTAAGCAAGAAAAAAATCTATCGATATCTGGGAGAAGAAGAGAGACCGCTTGACAATCGGGGTTACACTACAGAAGAGATATCAAAAATGCTTGGGGTCAGTGATGAAAGAACAAGAGCAATTATTTTGCTTTTAGCTTCATCAGGTATTAGAATTAGAGCAATAATCGATTTGAAATTAGAGGATCTAATTACTATTCCGGACTACAAGCTATATCAGATGCGAGTGTATTCAGACTCCAACCAGCGTTATCTAACACTCACCACACCAGAGGCCGCTAAAGCCATAGACATTTATCTAAAATATAGAGAGAGATGTGGTGAGAGATTAACCCCCAAGTCTCCACTCTTTAGAGACCAATTTGACCGAGAAGATATTGTTTCTGTTCATAATGCAAAACCACTCAAGCTTAGAACAGTAGAACGTCTGGTATCGCGTACTGTGGAAAAGTCAGGAATTAGGACGGTGGAAAGAGTTACAGAGCTCCACCGTGAGAAAGGGAAGATTAGAAAGAATGTAAAGCTCACAGTAGGATTCAGAAAGTTTTTTGATACTCAGTTGATCTATGCAAAAGTAGAACAACGAACAAAAGAACTATTCATGGGTCACAGTATAGGATTAGATGATCACTACTTCTCACCCCTAGACACATATGTACTAAACGAATATCTTAAAGCTGTAGATTATCTAACAATAAATGAAGAAAACCGATTGCGACTAAAGTTAGATGAAGTAACTAAAAAGAAAGATGGAATTGAAACCATGGAGCTCAAACACCGAGAAGAGATTGCGACTATACGTGAACAGATGAATCAACTGATGGTAATGGTCCGACAGGATCCGAGACTAGCAAGCATAAAACCGGGAGTACTTCTAAACAAAACTATAAACCAGATTCCCTAGAATTCCAGTCTTAAAATAGTATCTGAGACATCATTCTGAAATTTATATATGTCGTCTACCCACGTACTGAACCACGCATGGATTTCATCGGTTTCTTTCATGATTTGTATTAATTTTCTCCTAGTAAATGTGTCAATTGACGTTTGCTTAATTAAACTTCTATAACTGCGAGGTCTTTTGCCTTTGTGAGATTCCTTGACTTGGTAGTGTAAAAGATATTTACTAGATGAAAAAAAGTATGGATTAGCCAAAAATCTACTAAAACTGGAATCGTCAAAAAGGTTAAAGTAATATAAAAAAGCGATTTCTTCCGAAAAGGCATTGCATAACGCCTCAACAAAATTATCTCGTCCGAAGTATTGCTTGTTCATTGTCTCTAAATCCCGTTGAAGTCTTGCTATATCATTATAACTTGACAGAAGTGAAACCTCTTGCAGTTTTTTTTCAATATCCATAGTTTTTTCGGGCTTTATGATATTCTCTTTCATTATATTGAAAATAACCTCTTCGCCCTCATTGTATATTCTTTTCATTTGTTCAATATTATAACTTGTTATTGATTTCATACTCGCATAGAATTCATTAATTCCCCCCATAACTACTGATAATGAAATAGATTTATTCCGAGCCTCTTTATTTAAAAGTATTTCAAAATTATATGCTGCAATAGGACCGAGATTCTTCCTTAGTGTGGACCATTTTCCAAAAATCAATGGGAGAACTCGATTTCTGTAACTATATCCTATTCTGTTACATGCGGATATAAGCTTCTCGGGTGGACCTCTGTGCCTGACAAGAGTAAGGTACATTATTATTCCGACCAAGGACAGTTCATAGAAAAATGTCTTGTTACTAGCTTTGGTTCTATATATTACCATGCAATGCTGAAGCATACCCAAATATCTTCCATATGTAGAGAATTCTGTATCGTATTCGTCAAGAGGAAATAAATATCCATCACCCCCCTCTGACATTGAAATATTATCTAGTTCTTTCTTTACTAATGTCTTAGAGCACTTTAATTTTGAAGATAAGTCATCAATGGTTAATAATGGATAAGAAGCAAGAGTTTCTATAATTTTTGAACCAATATCAGTATGCGAATTATTATTCAGCCAATTTATACACATGTCGTTTATTTGGTCAATGTTGGCAATGGAACCAAATCCAGAAGAATATTTCGTATATTTTTTTACGAACGACCTATAAAACTTATCAATTAACCCCGATCTAACTGAGCTAACAGAGTTCCAACAATAGAATGTAATCAAAAACCAAAATTTCTCAGGAGTAATATTTCTATCGAATAATGCTTCTAGACCCTCTTCTGTTATACGATAGAATTTTTCTGGTTCCCCCCTTCCTATCTTTGTCCCAGCCTCCTCAATAAACTTCTTTTTTCGTAAATTATCAAAACTCTCTGATACTTCTTTATAATGATGTTGATTGAAGAATTTCTGAAATTGGCTTTTTGAAAGCTTGTCATGACTGACTAACTCACTTAGAACCTTTAATTGTAGTATTGGTTTCTTTTTGTTATAAAAACTACCGTCTAATAAATATGGGGTTATCATAATATAAACCCAGAAAAAACCCTATATTTTAGTCTTTTTAAATATTTAATGAAATTGAAAACTTTAATCGATGTAGATAGAAGGACATGGGGCAGAGTTAAGGATATTGCAACCGTTAGGTCGATCCCTGTAGGTTCGGCTGCAGGAATCCTGCTGTCCTATGCGTTAGGCATATCTGATTCTGGGGAAAGGAAAGGAAAATACCGGCAATGCTCGACAACACAGCCACAAATTCACGACGGTGTCGCAGTCATGACAACATTTGGTGATAATAACGAGGGACATTAGCTCATGAAATCTTCTACGCTAAAAATTAATAATAAAAACCCTTCTATGGCTCAATTTTCTAGTAGCCTCTGCGAAGGATTAAACTGTTCAAAGCAGTCATCAACGATTATTAAAGTTAGGATAAATGAAACTGATGTTTTATTTTATTTCTGTAGATATTGCTCTAAAATATTCAAAAACAAAGGGGCGTTAGAACAACAGGTTGTCAGACCAGCGTGTTCTAGCACTTCGAGCCAGAATCAGTCAATGCAACAGCATGGGAGCGCTATTAGATGACTGATACAGTTTCTATATTATCTAAACCTGGAATTAAGTGTTATGCCTGGGATAACCAGCTCTGTAATGCGCTGTTTTATGATACCGCACAGGGAAAGCTAGAGAAGATCAGGAAATCAACTAAGGAAGAGTGGCCCGGGACAGGAGAGTCTGCTAACTGCATTTGTACACACCATGTTGACCGACATTGTACTGCCCGTGACAGATATGGTCACGTAGTAACTATTTATTGTAATGGCAATAGTGAGCGCTGTAATTGTGGACTCTTCAGGCCATGTAGCATGAGAATAGTAGGCGAAGAGGAGGACATCTAAATGACAAGCAGATTATCAAAGACTCAGTTCTGGAAGTCAACTGTGAACGCCAATGCCATTAATGTAGTCAACAAACTTGGAAAACAAAAATGTAAATTTAGCAGTGGAAACTAACGAGCAGGTAAATCGCAAGTTAACAGAATTACAAGAATGCCTAAGTGGAGTAACACAGAAAGAATTGGACTCGAATATTAATGTAAATGAAGAGCACATATTAAAACTAGTAAAGGGAATGTCAAATCGGGAACTTGACATTCATATATTCGAAGTATTACGAACATCTGATTTTCTTTCCGATCATTTAGAGAAATTAAATTTTGAAAAAGAGAAGAGAATAAAGTATGGTCTGATACCCACAGATGGTGCCGATTGGGAAGCTGCAAATAATGAGCGCCCCAGTATTGGACCTAGGATAGATACAATAGAAACGATTGAAGAAGATGAGAAAAAATATGCCTAAACTAGTACACAGGAAGCAGAATTACAGGGAATTAGGATTTATACCCATTCATACAAAACTACGACAAAAAATTCGTACACCGTGTAACAAATATGGTAAATGGATATATGTTGTAAAACTGGGATTTTGTAGATATAGGTTTGATGAATATAATTATTCTATTGAACAGAATATATCAGCGTTACCTTGGACAGCAGTAGTTCGCAAAGGTACTAATCATATTTGTATGAATGGCAAAGAAAGTCTCTCAAGGTTCAGAATGAATGATGATATCAAGAGGAATAATGGAAGAATTATAACAAGAATACAAAATCACGATCAACTCCATAATAGGAGACAAAATAATGAAAATAGAGTATGTATTACTAACTTACAACAACAAAATCATCGTCATAAACTGAAGTCAACATTGGAAAGTATCTGACTATGGCACCGACAACTATATCACCATCAGACGTCCTTATTCTCACAGATTCGATAAATGGATATGGCATTTCAAAAATTACAAGACACGGTTCTTCTAGAGAAGGGTTTGTAATTCATGTGGTAATCAATGATAAACCATTAGTATTTGCTGTAGGTAATAGTTGGAACAGTGCATTAACAAACCTAAAAAGGGCATGTGAAAGATTTCATGTTAGTCACAATAACGTACATGATAATAAAACAAACATTCGAGAACTACAGTGCATTCTCGAATCTACTTTAGTCCAAAATGCCTCATGGGTAATGGGTTATGATCTTAAAGTAGCTGAATCAGGATTTACAGTAAAATCCAATAGTTGTGGTACCGACGATGATGAATCCCCAAAGACAGCACCAAAAATACTTACCATCCCAGAAGCAATCCGCACACATTCAGGAACTATTATGATTAGTGGCATCATAATCGCAATATCCGAAACATATCAATTAGTAAAGAAATCACAGTGGAAGTGCTATAAATGTGATGAAGTCATTGAAAGGGAAGTTGTCAATATACTAGATATTCCCACAAAACCCAGAGAATGTATGAAATGTAGGAGTAAACTTGGCTTTTCACATAATCTTACCTTTAATGGCATCTAAAAATAAGAAGAATACTAGCAACGTTGTAAGTGAGGAATTTCTACCGTTTGCAAAGAAGTATCTTTCAAGTAATCAAGCTGATTTGGGGAATCATCCAAATTTTGCATCCATGTTTTTACGAGTACCAGGCACAATAAACGTGAAAATGAAATATGGTTTAATGGAAACTGTTAGAATCGAACATGAATGGAGCTACGAAAGTGATACCATTCCCAGTTTTGGTGATTTGCATCCACATACTGATTTATTCTATGATTTTATGCATCATCTTTCTTTAGTTGCTGGAAATCGTCAGACCAAGAACAGATTTGGAGGAGCTACTGATAGTACAACAAGGAAGCGAAAAATTAATAGACATGTATATAATTGGATTGAAGTATTATGGAATACTGGAGTCTCTGATTGTAGAAAAAGAATCATTTGGTTGATCCTTACTCCATATGCAGTCAACATAAAGAAGATGTCACATATAGATGCTTTTACATGGATTAAGCAGTGGACAGATCGTTATAATTTTATTGCTAAAATCGATCTTAATTATAATATTGACGAGAAAATAGATTACTATCTAAATGTTGCCAAAGATACAGGATATTTTCCGCCTTCACCTGAAAAGCTAGCAACATACCAATGGAAATTGACTGGAGGCATTGACCTATATGATTTAATTAAAAATAAAATGGATGGTTAAGAGGTTTTATTTCTTCTTTGATTGATAAATAATTTCTGTAGTTGCAGCAGCCCTAACTTCACTATTTCTTATTCTACTCTTTTCATTAGTCTTATCATAATCAGGTGACTTACATACTGGACACATACGTGGCTTCTTATTATATTCCTGCTTGAATATTCTGGGCACCCATTTGTAGCCACATTGTTCACACATGTATCCTCTTTCTTTTTTAATTATATCAATTTGCATACTGATAATTCTCCTTTACATAGTATTCCCTACTCTATTTTATAACTGTTATTACGGCAATTACGTAGCTAACGTAGCTAGGTAAAGGTTTATATTTGGCCCTTCTCCACAGGTAACTTGATGTTAGTAAATACCATCTCCTTTCATCCGAAAGGAACAACAATTGGAAACATCAGGGGTCTAATTTTTTAAAATGGTACTTGATGAGATTCGTAAACGGAATGCAGAAAGAAGACAAATTATGCAGTCCAGGAGTATGGGAAGGTTCCTGAAATTCGTAAACGATCAAGACACGATGGTCATAAAGATCGTAGCACCATTTGAGGGATTTGATCGTGAAGTCAAGGACATGCAAGGTAAAAAGAGATTAAAGCCTCATTACCGAGCACACATACTAGGTGACTGGAATTATGACAGAGAAGAGCCAATTACTCATCCTAAGATAGAGCTGACTGCAATCGATGTCAGAGCACTGAAGATCGAAGATGCAAAGATATGGTCAACTCCTCAATCTGCAGTGCAAGGAATACAGAGAGAAATCGATAAGGGCCATTCAATTCTACTAATTAGAAGAGATGGACAAGCAAAGAGCACAAGCACAACTTACAATGTGTTATATGCATTGCAAATGGATGAACAAGATATACAAAACTTATTACCAAAGCTGACCAAAGAAGATCTGGCCAGATTACAGACAGAAGAGAAATTCAATGAGATATCTGAAGAAGAAATAGAAGCACTTCAAAATCTGGGGAATACAAAGGAGGATTAGCCCCCTCCTATCTCTGACCCAATTTTGATCCAAAATTGAATGATAGTTTCGATATTTTCACTGACCTCCGCTTCGTTCATTGATCGGTCTTATTGTGTTTTAGTCTTACATACCGCTATTCAGTGAGAAGGATTCCTAGGGCGACGTAGATCGATATTGGCTTATTTCCGGAGCCAAATTTAGACGATCATAATATTCAGTTCTGAAAGGTGTCAGTTCTTTTGAATATATTACGCAATAGTCTTCGCATAACTCTTCAATAGCATATTATAACATGATTCTGCAAATTGTAATAGCTTTCTTCCATCGATATTAGTACCGAGGTAGTCTTCGACGTCTAGAGGTGGACTAGATAATAAATTTAATCCATATGGATTAGTTCTGAGTGTTTTAAAAACAGCTAGCAGAGCAGCTACTAATAACGATCTTTTATCATTCAGTCTTTGATCTACTATTTCTACTATTTTTTGATACTTCGAGTCTTTGCTTGATTTCCGAAGCAAGACCTGTATCTGATTTCGTTTTCTGTCTAGCGTTCGAAATTGTACAGTTTGCCTATTGATAATTTCGTTATTTGCATAAATAGAATTTTTTAATCCCAGAATTTCTGAGCTTAATACAGTTTTCTGGTTCTCTAATTGTGTTACCTGATATAATAAATCATCATATCTTTTTCTAATATTTGGTAAACCATCATTCACTAATTCAATTAAATCAGAAATATCTTTATCTTTTGTAATTCTCTTGTCTGTCAGTATGTTATGAAGTCTCAGGAATAGTGACAAAGAGTATTCTGCTTCGTAATAAAGTTCTTCCAAGTCATCTAATTTTGAAAGTCTCCAATATTGCACATGCAGATCTTCCACTTCGTCTGCAGACAAGTCTAGTTCTATTGCAACCTCAACTGATTGCTTCCCTTTTAGAAATAGCTCAAATGCACGAGCGTCTTTCGACTTCGCCGGCTTATCAGTTGAATCAGTGTCTTCGCCAGTATGTTTCTTAATTACATCTGCTATGTCCTTGAATGACATGTGAGCAACTTCTGCTATTTGGCGTCGTGTCTTGCCTTGCTTGTAAAGCTCGATCACAAGGGCCTTTTTCTGATGCTGATTTAGTGATATGAAATCTGACATATAGCTTTGAGTGTATTACTAGAATATCTTCAGAGATCTTGTTCAAAAACATTGTTATCATTTATTTCTTCTTGTTACGATCTGTTTTCAACTGTTTTGCTCTGTTATTGCCTATCAGATAATCAATTCAATAAGTTACCTTATATTACGATATAAAGTTCAACATACTAGGTTCGTGGCTTAAAGGTGAATTAAGTTACCTATCTGAGACAAGACGCGCACTTTTTCCGCAACTCTTGTTGAACAATCGTGACCACGTCTTCGACATTCATAATATATCATTTGAGATGTCGGATGATTATAAGGTTTAGTAATTTTTGGTGTATAAGTGCATTAAAAATCTGGGCTTCAAGTAGTAAATTTTAAAGCTTTAATGTTGCTATATTACTACAGATAAAAAATGATATGAAGGTTTTTTTCTAATTTTGTTTTATTTCGGCAGCCTAGCACGGCTTAGAGTATAGACGGTAGTAATAGTAGTGATGCTGTTAGCAGTAAGATAGTGCGGCCTTAGTTGCAAACAAGAAATAGACTATCCATGGCATGGGTGTTCAAAAAAATCCCAGGGTTCCGAATCCAGCAACGGTAAATGCCATCACTTAGAGTAATCGATAACGAGCTGGAACCACAAGCATAACCCACCCATCTCTATTTTTATAAGAAGTAATAGATATCTGGGTACCGGATATAATGCTATGTCATTTTATCGTAACCTATAACGAGTACTGCAGTTGTATTTGAAGAGAGAAAAAAAAGGCTTGAAATTCATAAAAAAGTATATAGTAGAAAGTCAAAGATCGATGGATACAGTTCGCCAGAATTTAGTCAAGACAGATCACGGGGCTAAATCTACTATTGGGGAAAATTGACCTAATTCGTTTTGATTTGTGAAATTATCTCTTCAAAGGTGCTTACATTACAGGGTAAGCTAATGTGTTATAGGAATCGGCAAAGAAAAATGTCTAAAGCAAATAAATATGAAAACCAGCCGGATAAGGCTGATTTAAGCGACAAAGCAAGGGAAAACTTACGCAAGAATGCTGAATCACGACAGAACGACAGTAGATTCATGAAGCTCCAGCCGGGAGAAAAGAAGAATGTGCAGATCAATCCGGACGGGATCCTATAGACAATTGCTGAATTCAATGGTATCAAGACAAAAAGATACGAATACCCAGTGATTGATCTTGGATCCGGCAACAATCAGGAGAAGGTTCTCACAGTAGGAAAACGTACGTCAGAAGACATAGATGCATTCTTATCAGAAGGACAGAACAGGCTCAGAATTCAAAGACTTGGCTTAGGTAAAGATACCCGCTATTTCATATCCGCACTCAACTAAGCCGTCTTTCCCTTTTATTTTTTGTAAGTTCGTGTTATATTAATAAATAATTTGTTAAAGTGCGGTTCCAGACATTATCTTAAGTATCATCTCAATATTGACTTCGTAAAATCTATCAGAATACCCTATAATACCTCCACTGTCTCCACCACCTCCATTCTTGCTTCTTTCATCAAATAGAGCTTAATTTGAGCTTATTTTAGTGGAGGTTTCAATAATTGTATCTCCGCCGTTACCATGGCCGCCAACATTCCCTGGTTCATCAGGCGTCGGTATCTAATAAGAGAAGCAAAAGAGAATATTCGCAAATGTATTGTCAGATACCCTATTCTTTACGTACTCCACACACGGCCCAAGCACGAGCGATAAGACGGATTGAACCATCAGAAGAGATGGGAAGATTTAACCGAATATGCTCCCTTAAGGCAGCTCTTTTTTCTTCAGAAAGCGACATGGCATAACTTG
>JAATVR010000197.1 GCA_014523665.1 Nitrososphaerales archaeon TH526 | reverse complement strand
TCAGGTATACAATCGAGGAGAACTTGTAACTATCTCTGTGTTATTCCTTGTCCTTATTGCTTTGTTAATATTGCTGACACGGACATTAAAGCAGAGAACTAAGAGAAGAAGAACGTTTAGTACCCAAACCAAGAACTGATTCTGAGGAATCAAAATTTCAAATGTGTGAAATGTAGAGTGAATGCAGGTGATTGGGATTTTGATCACAAGGATGGGAACAGGGCAAACAACAAATGTGTGAAATGTAGAGTGAATGCAGGTGATTGGGATTTTGATCACAAGGATGGGAACAGGGCAAACAACAAGGCGTCCAATTGTCAAGCGCTATGCCCAACATGCCACGCCAGGAAAAGTAGAGGCCTAATTAAATGTGAGACGCAAAACAAGAGTAAGAGTATTAGTATTGGAATTGTAGTGAGGATAATACCTATGATGATTTTATTTTCCTATATGTGATTTTTTCATTGAATTTGAAATCGTATTATTAAGTGGAGAATGCGATTTCAATAACATAAGTGCACGACGCCATCTTGAAATAGAAGGTGTCAGGCGACTATTGTACAGGATTTATGAATTGTCAGCATAGTGATCGAATGTAAAGTCGTGGAGTCGATTTAGCGACTGACCAAATTCAGAACAGACAAGATGTCTGCCACATTGTGATGCGACTCTTGGGCTACGAACCTAATTCTGCGGTGATCATTTTACTCGAAGTCTTTAGGCCTTTTGGACCCCAGACAAAAAATGAAACATGATGGCCAGCTGTTGTACAACATATACTTTCGACCGGTACTGGAATGCTCCTGTTGTTCCTTAAAGGGCGCAGCGTTAGCTTCCGAAGAGTGTTAGATACTTAGATAGCCTGGCATCTAACTGGCATATGAAAGTAAGTCGAATAAAAAATCAGATTCATTTGCCGGCAAAGTAAAGAACCTCCATTGAATAATAAGACAACTCCGAGCAAGCTCAGATTTAGCTTGGCCATTGACAAATCGATGCGACATTCTCTAATAATTTAGTGGCTCTCAATAACAGAATGGCTCACTTTAAATTCCTCTGCTTTTTTCAATTCAGTCAATGACTGCTCAACCATACAAGCTACTCTTCCCCTGTGATCTTAAATTTTGAATTCATTCGATGCCAATTTGGAGATTCGTGGTATTCCATTGTTAGAATTGAGATTAATCGGATTCAGGAAGGATGGGAATTTCTATCGCATTACAAAGTTGGGGAAGGGTCACCTTCACGAAGTTTTTGAAGAGTCACAACGATGCCTGAAAAGCTATTCAGTTACGGCCGTGACTAAAAGAACTCAAGGCATAAATGGATTAGAAGTTGGAGGTGGAGATCGTGGCGGAACTCGCTAACCAGGATTAAGCACGGCAAAGTTCAGAACTTGACCGAATCTAGGAGCTATAATGCAGTGTACGCTAAATCTATGATCAGTCGGTCCTTGTGGGGAAATATCATCAACTGCACACGCAGTATGTTGTTGCCCTGGCGCAATTGAACCTCTTAATGAGATAGCAATGACTGAGTTCGGTGTTACGCATGAAAGGTTACTACAAGAGCCTGTCGCTGGGCCCCAAGTTTGTCTTTGAGGACATGTTCCAGGCTGGATAAGCGGATCAGCTGTAGTTCCAACAATCTGAAAAGTCCTTCTCTCACCATTGGGATTCCAACCTAAGACATTATCAACCTGTCGTGCACTTGCTGGACCGCATGCCGCCTCTAGGACATTTTGACGTACCTGTCGTCTAAAACCAAAGTCGAGATAAAAAGCAAAAGCCGTATCGACCACCAACAATGAAAGCATGAATAGTCCAACTAATGCAATAAGAATTGGCAGTTTCGTTTGCAAGAGAGAATAACTCTCCAGAGATTATTGTATATAAGCTTTTAAATGAAAGTATGGTTCAGCTTGGTGGCAACGAATACTATCATTCCTAAGAGCGATTATTATATAAATTAACAGCGGTCAGAGTACTCTTTCTTCTCATGCAGAAAATCCCATGATTTGGAATATATTGTTGAGCTAGCGTGTGGTCTTGTTGTTAAAAAAAAGTAGTAGACAAACAAGATAATCCAAGCGTACCTATCAAAAATAATCCAAGAGTTAGCGTCATGCTTTTTGTACGAGAGTACAATTGTGACACTAGCAGATGATGCTTGTATTTGAGGATTTATTCTTAATATATTGACTATATGCTTCCCTATATCCCAGATTACTTACGTTAATTAGTTAGGACAAATAGTAAATCTAGATCAAAAATAAGAACAGTCCCTGTCTTTAGAAATTGTGGATGAGCCCTAAAATTTAAGTCAAAAATGGTTCACACACACCCTTGGGCCTTAAAAGTAAGCACCAATATTTATTCTAATCTTTGGTTCCATTTACTTCGGCTCTCTGTGGGATTACTATCGTTCGATGTCAGGCTTCCTATCTACTGTTATAAATTATCTTAAGGTTATTATCTGAACAGCGTAGTTTTTCTCGCAGTTATTTTCGTAGTTAATTCTTAAACTTGACGCAAGATTTAATATAATGAGCACCATGGAAAATCCGTATAGTATTAACATATGGAGCACGAGAAAACAATGGAGCAATAATCTGTATAGTATTGCTGATCGCTTCCTTTTGTATGAGGATCTCTTATGTAAGTACACTGGTCGGTGAAAATACTTTGGATTCAATAGCAACTCAGGCAGATATTGGCAAAAAGAGTGCCCAGATCAAAGTAGGATTACACCCATCCTCCATGCTCACACATTTCTTTACAGTGTGTTAGTATCTGAAAAAATCTTCAATCCAGAACATTTAGTCTAAATAGCCGGTGCGAGATGTGGAGATAGATGTCTATACCTCCCTATATTCTGTCTTAGTAACTTAAAGATAACTAAATCTGTTATTGGACTTCGCCGTTCATTAGTTTATCAATGCTTCGGGTAGTACGTGTAAGCGCATATTCGTATCAGATTGTAGGACCACTGTAATGCTCTGACATTCAAATAACTTTGAAATCATAATTCGCTGAAATTCTTTGATAGATGTTGGCGAATCATGCCTTGGCAATTAACACTCTACCATATGTGACCCCATAATTGTCATAGTAGTGATAAACGTACAACAGATTTAATTATGGAGATTATGTGATTATATCAATGCGGGGCGAGACGCATTCTAATTATCAGACTAGGCGATCTAATGTGGTCTATACGAGTGAATGGATGACAGTATACGAAGACTCGGTAAGCACCGGGGATGATGTTACTACTAGAGTGGGTATGTTTAACAGGATAGAAGTACGCGACACAGTCATAGTTCTCCCCGTCTTCAAAGATCGCTCGTTGTTAATGGTGGATAACTATAGACACGGCGTAGGTAGAGACCTTCTTGAATTACCAGGTGGATTCATTGCTGATAATGAAGCTGCGCTCGATGCAGGCAGAAGGGAATTAATTGAAGAAACAGGTTACACCTGCAACAACCTCAAAGTGGTAAATTGGTTCTATACATGGCCAGGCAGGACAGGAATTTCGTAGTTCTTGGGAATGGTTTAAAAAAACATTCCGGCAAAAATCTAGACGAATTCGAGTTCATTACAGTCTGGAAGCTTTCTGAGAACAAAATAATACGAGAGCTTAAGAACGGACGCATCAAGAGTGCTCTAACGATCGCTGCTCTCTTTGAAGGCTATCTCTCCAGCTCCGATTTATCCTAGAGAAATGTGCGCATCAATAACCACTATTTGAACTGTTTACAATGCTGCTCATTTTATACTGTCGTTGTCATTCATCATGTATGCAATTCATAACGAAATAGATCACGGGTCTGCCGTCATTTCGCTCACATTTGACTCCATTCTTGCTATTTTGATGAGAAAGTGAATAGAATTGCGCTAATTCATTATTCATACATAATATTCACAAGTATTCTATAAATAAATTATTTCTAATGAAGATACAAGAGTGACTGAAATTACAAGTTCAGGGTCGGTCCGTGATGCTGGTAACACGACACGGCAGCATAATCTATGCTATCATCAATGTACTAAATGTGCGATGGTATTCCAATGTCAGGACATTGAATTGGATAGCATTACCATCGACCAATGTACGAAACCTTTCTTTTATGGCAAATGTAATACTTGCAACCCTGGTATCTTTAGGCGTTAATAGAATATCATAATCGCCCTCGCCCATCATAAAGACTGTTTGATTTTCTTTTCAAAGTCTATGCGTCCAGTGTGTAAGTTTCTTTTCGGCAAGGTAACCTAGTCACCTATGGGATCTGTGTGCTTTTCATAGTCGTCGTCTAATCCTCAACCACCCCAGTTAATAGGTCGTCCAGGTCTTTATACACTCGTTGGCCAGCCAAGTGTACAGGACGCCCGTAGAATAAGTGCGGAGAGGCACCAACATCTTCAATGATGGCGTGCCGCCTTATTGGATTCCCTTTTAGTTTCCATTTCTACACTTACTTTATCTGGCTATTTTTTGACAACTTAAATAATCTCCCTGGTAAAGCATCTTTCTTCTCTTGGATACATGAATAATCTTTTTGGTTGCACGAAACAACTGTAGAACTAGTCAATCCAAAAGTGGCTCAGACAACACCTAATAATACTAAAACAAAGCTTCTAATGGCCTTCGTTCTAGTCATGAAGCCCGAGAGCATTATGAAATCATTTCCGATATGGTAAAGACCGTCCAATCTAGTCCTTGTATCACTTATAACGGCGAAAAGAAAAGCCTATGCAAGCTTCATCATATAACTTGCGGAGCATTAGTCCCGTGGACAAATGTTCGAAAATATCTACAACTTCTCACTACCCAAAATCTACTAATTTCGTCTAACATAGGTGATGATATATGTTATGAAAAAAGCGATAAAGGATTTTGATTTCAGCAGTTATCCACAGAAATAGAAGAGGATTTAAGGCCTGAACGAATGGATCTTTCGATCTAGAAGTGTTATATTCTATACCTCCTATCGGAAGTTCATTGAGTGAAGAGATTTTTCTCTCAAGATTGCATGGATGAAAAGCACACCGACTGTTCCGGGATTGCATACGTGGGTATATCTGCAATACAGAGGTGAGGTAAGTTGTTCTACATTACAGTAACTGATTTCGCAAGGTTGCGTGGATAATCCGGATCTATGTTCCTTACAAGTGATAGATAGTAGGCCAGAATCTGAAGAGGGATTACTTCAATAATAGGATAGATAGCTCCACATTCGATCGATGGAATCTTTGGAATCTTGATAAAAATGTCATATACTTCATTTGGTAAATCAGAAATGCCAATTATTGTAGCCCCTCTAGCTTTTATTTCATGAGCGCTAGCAATGTTACGATCCGAAGTAGAATCGCTAGGATTTAAAATTATTACATAGCTATCTCTATCGATCAATGCTAATGGTCCATGCTTTAATTCGCCAGCAGCTATACCCTCTGCGTGAATATATGATAGTTCCTTAATTTTCAGTGCTCCTTCAAGGGCAATAGGATAGTGTATCGATCTACCGAGGACATAAATGTCCCGAGCAGGATGAATCTTCTCAGCAATACCACAAAATTCTTTTTCAGAATCTAACACTTCACAAATTGCATCAATAACAAGTGACCTGTTGGCGCTGAAACCTAAGCAGCCGTTACATAATCTATCTGCTATCATATAAACTAGAGATAATTGAGTCGTGAAACTCTTTGTTGCCGCTACTCCTACCTCAGGACCACACGAGGTAACCAAAAATGAATCACTTATTCTGGCTAATGACGAAGTCGACACGTTAACAATAGAAAGGATTTTGGCTCCCATTTGTTTTGCAGCCTTTACAGCATGCAGCACGTCTGCTGTTTCACCACTCTGAGAAAATGCCAAAAGCACTGATGAATTATCAACGCCCGCTAGTGTATATTGGAATTCACTTGACATCAAGGTCTCTGCATGAATTTTTCCAAAATTTGATAACAAGTGTTTGGCAATTAGAGCACAGTGATAACTTGTTCCACTACCCGTAAGAAATACAGTCTTGGATTTACTAAGAACTTTACAAAATTCCTCTATCTTATCTAAACTGGAGATCCCTACCTTTTCTAATGCCTTTGGTTGTTCATGAATCTCTTTCAATGTGTGGTGTGAGTATTTTCCTTTATCTATTGCGGCTAATTCCCATGCCACCTGAGTAGCTGTTCGATCCACGTTTTTTCCATCGGAGTCATATATTTGATAGGTATTCGAATCAAGGATCACAATGTCCCTATTATCTAGAAAAATGGCCTTGTCAGTGAATTCAATAAATCCCAAGATGTCACTTGACAGGAAATTCCCTGTATCCACCGTTCCGATTATTAATGGTTCGTTGTATCTGGATCCGCAAATGGTCCCATCCTCGAATGCCGCCACAAATGCATAGGCTCCTTTTAGTCTACTGCATGTTTTCATTACGCTTTTCTTTAAATTTTTTTGATCATTGTAATAGTTTTCAAGAAGATGTGCGATTACCTCGCTATCAGTATCGCTTTTAAAAACGTGACCTAAGTCAATAAGCTCTTCCTTCAACTCTCTGTGATTTTCGATAATCCCATTATGGGCGATGGCTATACTATCTGTACAGCAATAATGAGGGTGAGCATTTATTTCTGTAACACCGCCATGCGTAGCCCATCTGGTGTGTCCAATACCCGTGAAGCCCTTCATACTTTTCAGGTCAAGCGTGCCATCCACTTCCAAGACCTTACCTACACCTTTCTTGAGTAGGATCTTGCCGTTATTTATTGTGGCTATACCTACACTGTCATAACCTCTATATTCCATCCGCTTAAGGCTATCCACTAATAAAGGTGCTACGAATAATTGCCCATTGTATCCTATAATAGAACACATACAGGTTTAGGTACTCGAGTAATATTAACTCTTTGTTAGTCAAAAGTATATTATTTGTACAATGTGTTGTAATTATTGTTTCTTTTGCTAGTATTTTGTATATCTGAAATGACAGTTACATACCTTCATACCATCTCTGAACTCCATGATAGTTACCACATTGACAGGACGTCCATCATAAGTGATAATTAATTCAGTTATCCAGAGATTTTCTTCTCCCCGCATTCGCAGGATGTTAAAGGTAACTTTAGCGGGATAGTGTGTCTTAAGTTAGTACAGGTTACGTTTGCTAGAGAGACGTTTGCCCGATTGTGGAAATTCAAATATGAGGTCGTCGTGATAAATGTCGTTCGCTCTGTCTAAATCAAGAGCGCCTGTGGCTTCCCAGTAACGATCCAAGGTGGCACGTATTTCTTGGTTACTCAATATCTTCTTCGATTTATCAATGGCCTAGACTATAAGTCTTGTCTTAGGCTTCAAATGTAAATTTGTTACTTCATTACGGTCTGCCTTCGAAAAAGGAGTGGGATCATTGGACAAGGAAGCGACATAACATGATGACCTGATGGATGCTCCCGAATGTCGATCTTGCTCTGGCACTGAGTTAATGTTTAGTTTGCCGTTTTATCAGTATAAGCACTGATTTCTCAATATGGGTTATAATTACTCAATGTTTGTGCATATAAGGTAATTTATTTTGCAACGTTCATAATCTTTGGATAAACTGAAAAATGAGAAATATATATGTGAATGAGAGTAGCGACCCAATAACCATAATTCCATTGTCTACGACTGGTGGACGAACAGTAAATGCTGTTTGGAAACAAAGGAAGGGTAC
>JAATVR010000196.1 GCA_014523665.1 Nitrososphaerales archaeon TH526 | reverse complement strand
TCCACCAATCTTTCCAACCTTTGAACTTCTTGAGCAAGTTCAATAGTACTTGATGGATTGATACTCAGGGCTCTAGCCATCTCATTAAGTTTGAATGTTGCGTCAACTACCATACCGATCAACTCGTTAATGTCTTCTGCAAATCTTCCTATCATGATAACGTCTACTTTCATGTTCGCAAGCCTAAACGCCACACCGCTGATGTAACCTGCGATATCGTCCATAAGATACGCCGTTCTCAGTACATCCTCTCTATACACCATTAAACTTCCTATTTCTGCGACTTCTCTGGTCACACGCCTTCTCAGATTATCCACTTCCTCTTCTACTATTCTCATTCTGTCCAAGGTAGGCTGAACATCATGGGTCACACCCATAGTGATACTTTTTCCCAATGAAGAAAGTTCTCTTGCAGAATTCAAGATCTTCCCGATTTCATCGTGAAGTATAGCAAGGGTTTTCCGTTTGGCTTGAACCTCCAATTCCCCGCTATACATTAAGGAACAAACACGATTCGCTGGCTATTATTTCTTTTGACAATTGTGGTGTACAATTATGATCTTAGGGTTGGTAAATTCCATCAACACAGAATCATTCCTAATTCAAATCAACCCTCAAGCCATTGAATCAAAGGGAATGGAAATTGAATCACGAATTTCAATCAAGTCTCTAAGGATTGCACTAGCAGTTTCTAGACCTCCCGCGCCTCTTCCTACTATTGTTTTCTCTCCCGAATATTCAGAAGAAAATGTCACAGCATTCAAAGTTCCAGTAACGCAGATCGGATCATCTCGTTTGATCTCTAAAGGCATCACATTAAGTTCATCATTATCACAGTAAGCTATGAGTCTAATAGCCTTCCCATCATGATGTGCATTCCTTATCGCATTCAAATCTACATCTAAAATCCCGCGCCTTGTAACATCTGCGATACTGACCTTTCGTGACATTATCCAATTAGCCATTATTACAAGTTTGGCAGCAGCATCATATCCTTCAATATCTAGCCTAGGAGACGCTTCAGCGTATCCTTTCTGTTTAGCATCGGCTAGCGCTTCTTGAAAAGTGATCTCGTCTTCCTCCATTTTGCTTAGAATGTAATTGGTCGTCCCATTGAGGATCCCTCTAAAAGATAGGATCCGATCTCCTCTCAGACATTTTTTCGCAAATTCCAGTATCGGGGTTCCTCCTCCGACAGTTCCACTGAAGGCGAGTCTGACGTTGTTATAATTCGATAGTTCTATTAAAGAAGAAAAGGCCAGGGCCATTGGCCCCTTATTCACTGTGATAACGTGTTTCTTGGTTTTCATTGCGGAGACAATATGTGATATCCCGGGTTCACCATTCTCTAGATTCGTAGGGGTAAGTTCGATCATTACTTCAGCCTCTGTATTTTCTATCAAATCAGTGGTGTTGAGATAATCCCTCTTGTCATGGTATGCAGACACAGATTTTTTCGTACGTTTTGCTTCTAAGAGTCTACCAAGATCCAACCCTCCTGGGGATACAGCCATACCATCGCTATCAACACATGCAACCACTCTTGGATTCAAACCAAATGTGCTATAGAGCTCGGCTGATTTAGAAAGGAGTATCTTGACGAAGCTTTGTCCTACTACTCCAAATCCAACTAACACGATACGCAATTTATGTTTAGAAGTATTCTCTAATTAATATACGTAAGATTTTGTTTTATTGGAACGAACCATTTATTGCTTTCCTAAAATGAAATAGAACGATTAACATATAGTTTGCTAGAAAATCTGTTTTTGACATTTGTCATCGGAATTGCTGCAGGAATAGTAGGTTCAATGCTTGGACTGGGTGGTGGTATCATAATATCTCCTATCCTTATCCTGACCGGCTTCTTACCATCGCAAGTTGCCTCGACGAGCTTGTTGGCAGTGGCGTCCACTGGAGCCTCATCAACGCTGTCTTATTCGATTAAAAAAAGAATTAATTATAGCATCGGAATCAAGGTTTCAGCCTTTGCTGTTCCGTTTTCAGTCATTGGTGCATTGGTTTCTTCCAGCCTAAATCCAGATGCATTCAAATTGTATTTTGCCATATTGTTGATATCAACAAGCTTTTATCTATTGTTCCGAAGGCAAATAAAGGAGGACAAGCGTGATCATGCGGAAAGTGGGAAATTAATTTCGAATACATTGCTGTACGGCGGATCTTCAGCGGCCGGTTTCATATCAAGTCTCTTCGGAATAGGAGGAGGGATCATTTTTGTCCCTCTCTTGTTTGCAGTAAAAAAACTATCCATGCAGCAGTCAGTCGCTACATCGCAGCTATCCATACTAATCACCTCGATTGCTGGTATTTTAACTCATTCAATTCTATTCCAGCAAGATTACGTATTCGCTGGGTCACTAGCATTAGGAGCACTAGCAGGTGCACAAGTGGGTTCTTTTATCGCTATCAAGATCAGTGAGAGATTATTAACAATCTTATTCTCAATTTCACTCATTATTATTTCGATCCAACTCATCTTGGGCTACTTACAGTAGTACAATCATTCTGTGAGATCCATCGTCCAGCTGCCTAGCAGGGATGGTATATTTTGATGTGTTGTCATATTATTCCAACTGAGTCTTAATTCTCCCTCAAGCGTGGTTTTTTCCTTTACATGATGATGAGAGGTAAGGTGGTCAAATATCTTGTCGAGGGAGCTCATCTGCATTGAACAAATATTACACCTATTCAGGCCAGAATCTGAATTCAATGCACTATACGTACTCTTCTGATGTCCAATATATTATCTTTAGCGTATTTTCATGAGTTAAAGGTAAGTCACCACGCCTTCATGCACCGTCCGCATCCTCCCAACTCAAAACGACATTAGTGTCGATTGGAGCCTAATGATTGCTTGCAAATCCACATAGACTCAGTACCTTTTTGTTTCGCTACCTCTTACAGGTTTTATAGGCGGAGGAAGCTTCTCCAGCTTATGCGAAGGATTAGCTAGATAATGCCTGGAAGCCCCTTCTCCGGTAAGCACAATATTACAATTTAGACATTTGTATCGAATAGCCAACGTAGCTCAACAGATTAATTATACACACATGGCTAAAAAGTATGTGGAAATGGTGCATTAGCGGAGCTTGATTACCTCTCTGTTATCAGGGACAGAAGTTCTCAAATGATATCTATTATGGATCGAACTGGCAATATTCTCCGATTTTGATTTCTCTCCATGATTTACTATTACTCTCTTTGGCTTAACACGATAGACAAAATTCATAATTTGATTAAAATCGCTATGGCCACTAAAACCATCTATTCTTTGCGTTTCACAGTTTACAGGAACGACCTTCACCTTCCCTTTCTTGTCCATCATCCCAATTTCATTCATGATGCCATCCATTACTCGTCTCCCCAAAGTTCCATTTATCTGGTATGAAACAAATATAATCTTGTTTTCTCTCACAGGCGCGATCGACTTAAAATATTCGACCGACGGCCCTCCTTCGAGCATCCCTGATGTAGCCATTATGATGGAAGGACTGCGGTCTTCCAAAATTTCGTCCCGTTTTCCAGGACCATTGACAAGAGTAAAATATTCGGATTGAAACGGATTGACGCCGGAGGAAACAGATTTCCTCACATTAAACCCAAGATAGTGTGCATATGACATATGAATGGCACTAGCCTCTGAGATCATTCCTTCAATATAGATCGGGCACTCAACTAAATTTCGGTCTCGCATTTCCTTGTCCAACACCAACATCATCTCTTGAGCTCTACCTACAGCAGGAACAGGAATTAACACCTTACCTCCATGTTGAAGTGTATGGTTTATACTTTTTGTAAAATTATCATATACCGTAGTTTGATCAGGCATAATATCAGAAGTATTCCCATATGTGCTTTCGGTAATAAGGGTTTCAACCCTCGGGTAAGTTGAAAGAGCAGTATCAAGTAACTGGGTTCTTGCGAATTTGTAATCGCCAGAATATAATATGTTATGCGCTCCTGAGATATTCAAATGCACCGTAGCACTTCCCATTATATGGCCTGCATTGTTGAGAGTGATTGTAATATCCGGTGAAATATCAGTAGGCTTACCATATGGTAATGTTACGCAGTGCTTTATAACTTCGTAAACGTCCCGAGACTCGTATGGAAGGTAACTGCCGTTTGCCTTTGCAATTTTAACTGAATCCATTTGCAGCAGCGTCATAAGGGGTAATGTGGGTTCGGTACAATAAACCGGTCCTCTATACCCATACCTAAAGAGTGCAGGCAAAAAGCCTTGGTGATCAATATGCGCATGACTCAAAACTACTGCATCAAGATCACTTAGAGTAAAAGGGAACCAATCTATCCTAGGGTACGCATCTAGACCTAATGCTTCGCCTGGATTAATTCCACAATCCAACATGACTTTGCTTTCAGGCGTTAATACAACAAAGCACGATCTCCCAACTTGTTTAACTCCCCCCAAACAAAAAACCAAGACCTCTGTCTTATTAGAAGAGCTGAAAGAAGACCTGTCGGATCTAACAGGAGCATCAGACGGAGTCGACCTAGTAACAGCCCGAATTTTATCTGAGTTCGGATTGTCTTCCCTCTTAATCCCATCCAGATAACTATGAGTACCAATTATAAGCGGAGTTCTGAAAATTCTCTGTCCCAATTCCTGGAAGAAAATGCTCCTCTCCTTTGCAGAACCCTTCAGGGTTGAATGTATTGTCTTGATACTCGTAGAGGGTATATGGGGAGAAAGTCTAGTTCTTGCGAGCCAACCTGTTGAAGATGCAATCTCGATAATCAATGCCGGAGTAATCGCTTCAGGGCTACTTACCTCCAATATTACTTCTCCCGTTGCATCGTCGCAGAATGCTGCCGAGAGAGACACATTCTTTGGAACGAGCCCTAAAACTGTTGACCTAGTCGAATCCTCAGAAATTCGTATGCTAGGATCAGTTCGGATTACAAATCTTTTTTTCATAGTCTTGGAGAGGCCTGAAAGGTGCAATGTAAGCTCGGTGAGGGCAAATTTGGGATTTTTAGTATATAACGCAATTTTCGGGCCTTCAAACCGAGCTGCTGTAATCGATGCTTCTTTTGGAAGCAATGCTGTGAGTGAATCATAAAGGGACTC
>JAATVR010000195.1 GCA_014523665.1 Nitrososphaerales archaeon TH526 | reverse complement strand
TATGGTGACATCAGTGTCCTATCTGCGGTCAGTACAACTTTTGGATGTTTCATAAAATGTTATTACGCCGATCCCTAAGCATATGCATTTCACTGGGATAGATATTAAGTTTTTTAATTTTGTTTGAATTTGTGAAAAAAATTCCATTTAGCCAGTCCAAGTCAGTTAAAGAACGGAACACAGTTTTATCGATTCCAGGCATTTACGCATTAATCGGCTCGACATTAGGGTTACCGGGCGCGAAATTACTACTAGCCAACTTACTCCGGAGTGAAATATTGTTCTCGATTGTTGCGATATGACTGACAGTAAGTGTGACAATACTCGGTTAACCAAATAAGTTTAGAGTTATTGGTGAATATCGATTCATAGTCTAAAATTTGATGGGCAATTAAGTCCATGTTCAATTTCCGCCTCACTTCCGCGGCTCTTCTACAAACTGGCTTTTAATGTAAACGTCTTAAAGTTGAAAAGTTCTCTTTGAGTCCAAGCAGTTTGAACTTGTACTTTTCCTTATAAAGCTTTGTATAGAATTCGGCATAGCTCGCAGCTGCTTGGTATGTAGCAAAGGTTACCCTCAATTCCGGAATTACTGTCCTAATTCCATTTTGATCAAACGTTTCGAGGAAATAACGCTTGGGTAACCTTTTTGCCTGTTTCAAAACAAAGTATATCGTAATCAAAAGAAAAATAACAGCAGATATGAAAATAACTACAGCACCAAATTCCTTGCTAAAGGTCAAAACATGAGCTATGAAATTCTCACTAATCCACTTGTATAGAAGATCAATGCCCTTAAAAAATATGCTGACAATAGCTTCATACATTTATCTCATGACCTTCCTTACTGTTTCTAACCCGGGCCTACTATAATAGCATAGCTATCGGAAGGGTTTTTATGTTGCCGATCTTCGCGGAATTCGCCTTGGCTGGCTGTGTCAAGAGAGGTACGGGCTCGTGTCATTATTAATTTGACTTTCCTCAGCCAACAATTCGATATACTGAAGTTTTGACAAACTCAATATATATGCACCTTTTGGCAACCTTGGATGGCAAATACTTCTCTACGACCCGATCGATCTTATTTCTTTGCCCCTAGCGTTCTATTCTTTAATCTGAGCTGACTTCCTCTGCACTTCCTGCACCGTTCTGCGGATATTGGGTTTCGTCCTCCACATTTGAAACATACTTTGAAGAATAGTCTTCGTTGTTGGGCAATCTGTTTCTTGGCAGCATCCGTAATTGGCAATCTTATATTCAAGCTGAAAAGCTGTTCTATAATTTTTAGTTTTCTAATTTCTCAAATATGGAATAGAATTTTTCGATCGCATTTTAGGATAGGCTTTAGGGGGGTCGAGAGAAACGACTAATATATGAACACAATATTATTCCCTCATTCTATCAAAAAATGAAATATGTAGACAAAGATATTGTAGGATCGCCAACTGGATGTAGCGACTTTTATTTTGTGAAAATTCATGAGACTGTGTGCTTGTCGACGAAATGTCAATAATTGGCTAATCGGCCCAGCAAAAGCCAGTTGTGTTATCATAAACTTGCTTTGCATAGAATGAATAGGAAAATACAAACCAATGGGGATTTGTTGAATTTCAAAGACTTTATCCAAGACTGTATTTTTCATCTTTCAATTATAGGTTCTCCACCTTCAGACATAAGACTATTAAGTATCCTTCTATCTTCAAGCACTACAGTTTTTATTTCTTGATTGCTTTTAATCCGAAGAGTTCAGATCCGCAGTCTACAAGATATATTACTTGCAGAGCGCATTTGAAGATTGAAATCAGAATCATTGACAACCGGCTTCTTAAGAATGCTTGTTTTCTCCATATCTCTTTCAATAGGAGCCCCCTTCCCCGGCATATGAGCTGTCGATCACGCCTGGAAAGTGTGTGCCAAAAGAGTTACCCAGACTTAGGTTACAGCTATGATATTGTCCATGCAGTACGTTCATTGTACAATAATCTAGCTTATGACATAAGCTATTAAAAATACCTACTGCAAAATTGCTATTAGCACTATGGTATTACACAATTATATCTCTAATCTTTATTTCAACTTCTAGCCATAGTATTCGAATCCGCAATGACCATAACTCCAGGCCGCACAAAAAAGAGAACCTCTCATACAGCTGGTTAGATACTCAGCATTGAGTCTAACTCATACTTCTTTCTCCAATAGTAATTTACTACTATACGTTATCTTTAACGCGATGTCATCAGACTATTCTAGCGATCGCAGTCCGATGATCTTCAATCCCACGGTACGCTATGGTGAGAATTGGAATACTAAAGACCTACCTTCTGGAACATGATTTCACGCATCGTCAACTGGGCGTGAAACTGGTCTTGCCCACCTTCAAATCGGGCTAAATTAAATGAATATTTTTCTTATCCTCCATGTTCGTTCAGGAACCAATCTGTCCTAGGACACAAGCACCATTATTTGGACAAAGCTGACTTACCTTTGAACATATCACTGCAACGATTTTAATTATTAGATTGTAAGGAGATAATGCATCTTGCGTATATCTTAAGTACTTCAAGGGCTTATTCGTTAGATGTGATTGATACTATCGGCACTGGTCCTTATGATGCAACCGATAAGAATGGTAGGCGGCGAGAAGAGGATAGGTTCTGGAGGGAAAAAAAGAGGCAACGTGGAGTTTCATTCCCTTCGGCGAATAAGCAGGAATATGTTCTCATTGTTAGACTTAATTTGAAACCAAACGCGAGGGGCGAGATCAAGCAGGTTAGACATGGACTTAAAAGATTGTGTGGCCTTTTTGGGAGGATCGACGCAGGAGAAGAGAAAATCAATATAAAAGATGATAACGGCGACCTAACAAGTTCAAAGCTGACTAACTTCAATTTCTCCGCTACACTGGGATTCGGTATCGGTTTTTTTGAGAAGCTCAAGATCGACCGAAATTTTTGTCCAAGAGGGTTATATGAGATGCCCCTCCACGCTGACTTAGGAGATCCTGAACAATATCTTTTCACTCAAACCGATATGATCGTTCAGCTGTGCTCGAAAATGGACTTTGTGAATAGGTGGGTTTTCAAGACCGATTCTTATCCGATAACTCCCTCTGAAGAGTGGAGGAATCTGGCAGGTGGACCAAAGCAAAATGCTGAAGAAAAGATTCACGATATAAGTACTGCTGTCAGCGAATGGGCAATTGTTACTGACGTTCATTCGGGATTTCAGCGTCTAGATGGTAGAAATTTGATGGGGTTCATGGATGGTATTTCTCAACCGGAACGACTAAGAAATGATGACATCTGGACCACGGGAAATGATGAAATCGGCGCGCTAATAGACGGCACCTACATGGTCTTTCAAAAAATTGAACATGATCTCGAACAATGGGAGAAGTTAGGTGTTAGAGAACAGGAGAGATGGGTAGGACGTAGTAAAGGGACTGGTCTTCTGTTGGGAACCCTTTCGCGTGAACAAGATGAAAAGCTTGCAGATGACTGCAGATCTAATAATTCCATGGTCAGCCAGGCAGCTAGATCTAGATTGAAGAAACTCTTGAAGGAGCAGGAAGATCCGTCTAAGCCTTTTTATAGTAGCTCTGATCCTCAATATAAGAACATCCAACTAGAATGTCCTGTTTGGTCCCATGTTAGAAAATCTAACCCTCGTGGAGCAGATGGTGAAACGAGGAAAATCTTTAGAAGAGGATATCTATTCATGAATGATACGACTCACCCTGGAAAAAGGGTAAGTTCCGGGTTACTTTTCATATGTTTTCAAAGAGATATCCAAAATGGATTTGAGCACATTAAGAAGCATTATCTTAATAACAAGAAATTTCCAGTACCGGAAGTAAGGAAAAATTTTTCCCGAGAAGAATTAGCCTATAGGCACATGCATGGTAGGTTTAAGGAGGATGAATTAGGAAGAATGGTTCCGTATCAGAGGTCTAGTCTTGGTCTAGACACTGCTTATTCAAGGAAATTGCAAGAGGCTAAAGATCCGGATCTGCAGAACACCGGTAAGGAAGGTTTGGGAGGACCATCCCAGTTGGGAATTTATCCAAGAGGAGACTTCGTTGCTACTGTTTCACAGGGGGGTGGTTATTACTTCATACCACCAATCCCGAATAGAAAAATATCTGAAATTGGTCAACAATTTTTTGGTTGAGATCTTTCTTCTTTAGTGCAACCGGATGGTATATCAAAATGCTCCTTTCTAGGGAAGATATCCTGACAACTACTTTAAGGGGTCTCGTCTGCTAACTCTAGTAACTTTCTGAGTTTCAGGGACGGATTATTGATCTAATACAGAGGAACTAACAGCAGCATACTGGTCTGCACTTGGGCGATAGTCTAAATAAATATGATTTATCAAGCTTATATCCAATCATTCTGGATGTAAATTTAGACCCTACCTGAACGAATATCATTCGCACAGGTCATTTCAGGCTATCAGTAAAGAATATTGATGGCAAATTAACCTCTAATTTGCGAACTCACGAACTAGAAGAGGTAAGCTTCTACAAAAAGAATGAATAATAGACGAAAATGCACTACTAGCATTGCTGAGTTTCTTAACGCGCGAGTACGAATAAACAAGAACTATCGGAAATTAGCGCAATCTCGCCTCTATACTCGATCCAAATGAAAGGTTCGAAAAATTAATCGGGTCAAACCAAACTGGGAGCGGTTCATCAAGGGCCAATCCCTTGAAAAGCGCAAACTACTATGCTATAATTACTTGGTCCGATTCTGGAATTGAGTACTCATACTGGACAACTT
>JAATVR010000014.1 GCA_014523665.1 Nitrososphaerales archaeon TH526 | reverse complement strand
TGTGGATGTGACTGAAACCTTAGATATCAAAAGAAATGCGCTTGACTGTTTTGACTCTCAAAAAATTCGATGTGGGCCATTGTGGATAGATTCTCTTGTAGGCAGATGTTCTTACAGGGGATATCAAATGAATGCAAAATATGCAGAAGCGTTTGAAGTTATCAAGGTTTCTAAATGGTAGAATATTTATGCATCTTAACATTGATTTCTTGGTACATCTGAGTCTGCGTAATGTAACTCAGTTTGTCCATCCAGTACAGATGATAACGAAACGATAAGTCCAGGGTCTCATAGTAGTTGCGATCGAAAATCCATTTGTCCTACTCTCAAACTTTTTTCTAATTAAAGCTTCTCAACTATTTACAATACCGTACCAATCCTCTTATTTGCCTAGTTTATTTGGATTCATTTGATACTAGCAGGCCTTGCCGATGGCAGCCCAGTTAATCTTGCATCCAAAATTAGAGTTAGAATTCAACGGCTATACCATTGCTGGATTCATAATTCAAATTCCCCGATTTCATCATGCAGGCCAAATCTACATCTCGTGCCTTTAGCAATCTCAGGTACAAGTTAACGCTTTGGTATCAATGTTGGATTAGATTTCAAAAGATTGATGAAATTCCCTATCCTTACCAGTATTTTATTGGGTCTGAAAGGTTCATCAGATCAAAATAATAGTTAATTCTTTTTCTCTAGTATCATTTACTTAGGTCATTTGCATGGATATGTAATAGGTTATCAACTGTCTTTTGTGACCCAAACCAATCTAGTATCAAGCAGCTCCGCTATACCTTTCCTGCATCCTTTAGTCTGGAATTCATCCTCAACTCACCTTCGCTATACTTTTTTTTGTCATTATCATTATCCATAATTAAGTGGGGAATCTTTGTGGGTTTTCCATACTTGTCTAAGGCTACCATAGTTACGAACGCGGTCGCAGCATGTACTGTACTATTGTCATCAAGATCCTCTGCCTCAACGTTTACCTCGATTTCCATGGACGACCTACGAACGTATGTTATTCTAGCAGAAATTATGAGTGCATTTCCTATAAAAACTGGTTTTAGGAATACCATTCGGTCTATACTTGCAGTGACGACGTTTGCCCTACCAGAATGTCTTTTGGCTACCAAGCCTGCAATCAGGTCTACATGTTTTAGTATTACTCCCCCAAAGACATTCCCTTTAGGGTTAGCATCAGAAGGTAACATCATCACAATCATCTCTGCCTCAGATTCCGTTGGACGCTTCCCCGTATCACCATTTTTGATGGACAAGGTTAATAATATACACAAATTTATTATCATTATATATATCAGGTGGATATAACAAATACAGCTTGAACTTGCTCTAATTGCGATACTTTAGCCATCTGTCAACTGTTGGAGCAACCATGATCTAACCTATGAAATTAGAAATGTCGATTTTTGACTCCTACCGGACCAAATTTATGGAACAGAATAATTATTTTCCCAGGCAAAGGGACATGCGGTAATACTTTTATATATCAAATTACTATTAGAAAAGAAAATGAAGCAGACAATTCTAGTCGGGATTTTTGCTAGCATTCTGGTTGGAGGATTCCTTTCTTATCCCCTACTTGTGGGAAGTCCTCAATCAGTAAAATCGTTAAACACTGAGGTTACACCGACAGGTGTGAACAAGAAAGTGGCGATGGTAGCTAATGAAACTGTTGTACAGGTTGCGCCAGACAATGCACTCCATCCAGGTGGAGTGATGTATAATGCTTACACTTTTAATGGAACCATTCCAGGTCCAACAATTGCAATCGATCAAGGTGATAACTTAACGGTCACATTGATAAATAAAGGAAAATTAATCCATAGTCTTGATTTCCATGCGGGTATAGGACCGTCTCAAGTATTATCAGGTAGTGTATCTCCAGGAGAAAACAAGACGTGGAGCTTAATGGGTGTTAATGGAGGAGGTTTTCTTTACCATTGTGGCGCTGACGGACTCAATGGAGTTTGGGAACACATAGCTAACGGCATGTATGGAACAATTGTAGTCCATCCAACAAATGAACAGAAAGCCAAGGAATTTGCCGTAACATTTAGCGAAATATACAACAATGCTGATCCAGGCGTCTTCAATGAAGTAAATGGGACCGGTTCGTTTGACATCGGGAAATTCCTAAGTGAAGATGCGGATTTGGTGCTCACCAATGGAATGGCATTCAAGTATGTTCCTTCAGTAGGTACTGTATCAAAGCTCGAACTCAATCCAAACGCTACTATATTCAAAGTCAAACCTGGCGAGCCTACAAGATGGTTCATTAACAATCCAGGTCCTACTGACGGCGTTGCTTTCCACTTTATCTCTGGACAACAAGATGTTAGGGATGGATTTAATGCAGAAGCCAAAGATTATGGAGTGACACAACTTAATGATGAAAATTGGTGGATACCCCCAGGCTCCACATCGGTCATTGAGAGTACCTTCCCAGAACCAGGAGTCTACGTAGCGGTTGATCACAATATGGCTGATGTGGTTAAGGGAGGTGCTTTTGCTATACTCGCAGTTGATAATTCTACTGCGACCGACATCCCAGATGGCGCATGGGTTGCACCAAAGGGAAGTGAATTCGTAGGTGGAAATCAGCAAGCCCAATGGGTAGCTGAGTATGGTGGAAGCGAAGCCAACCAAACAGCTGCTAGTGGTAGCAACCAAACAGCTTCTTAGGGGGAAACTCTAATCCTTTTCTTTTTTTTGAGCTTTTGACGTTGACGATAAATGACTAGGACCGTTTATTTGAGCAATTAGCCGAATCCTTAATTTTACATTACATCTTGTTTACTGTCAAACGATTACTAGAGCCCGAGAAGATCTGGATTGACTTCATGCTATGCGAATGGTTAGGTGTTGCACAACTACAATTGCATCAATAGCTTTGTCGGCAAGACTATCAAATGATATAATCTGAGTGATTATTGAAGATACAGTAGCCTGAAAATTATTAATTATATCAATTTTAGAGCATATCACGTAATAAAGCTTTGAATACAGCTATTTCGGCACACAGTATGTGTCAAATGATTTCTAAGATTTTGCCCAGTTTCCAGTAAAGAGTTTATCATATATGGATATAGTTATATTTTATACATGATATCAGAAAAAATATGTAAAGTTTAACTAGTCGTATGCAGTATTAATAATATGTTGGCTTTTGGTACGCAAACCATAGCGTTAGATGGGGCTAAATATGGGGCAATAGCAGGGGCCATTGCAACTTGGTCGATATCATCTATCCTAGCCTTAATAGAGGCAGGTATGGGTTTACCCATTGGTGCATTCTATTCTATCATTGGTATTACTTTGGGAATTGATAACGTCATAACTGCTTCATATTTCGGATTTGGTCTTCACATCCTAATTGGAACTTTGATGTGGGCTATTGTAGGCGCGGCAATCGTTCGATTAGTTTCTCATAGTCTATTGAAAGGAATATTATCAGGAATGGTAGCTGGAATCATAATTTGGCTAATCGTATTTCTTCCGATCACTGCATTTCTGGTACAACCTTCT
>JAATVR010000194.1 GCA_014523665.1 Nitrososphaerales archaeon TH526 | reverse complement strand
TTTTGGCTCTATTAACTTAAGGAAAAGGCAAAGAATAACTATCTCCTCTCATCTGAAAATGAGCGTAAATAATCTTGAAAGATGCTTAGATAAGTGTAAAATCTCGTTAACAGAATTAAATTTTTAACGCAAACCCATAAAAAAGAGGGCTATTGAGGAAGATTTGGTGTTATTTTCCCCACGATTTTTCCTAATGGTGCGTCAAATGTCTGGACTCTAATATATGCATTTCCATCTAGAATTAGTTTCAGTAGGTCAGACATCTGGTCTACGTTCAATCTTCCACTGAAATCAGTAGATGTAAAGTTACCTTCAACCAGTGTTCCGTTGATCGGACCACTTATGCCTTCATTGACTCCGCTTCTGAGTTGGACTAGGTCAACATATCGTCCACCACTGGATGCCGCTACAAATACATCTGTAACCTTATCGATATTGTTTGCATCAATTTTATATCGCATGGTATTTCCATCTCCTACAACTGTAAACTCTCCACTTCCAGTTGCATTCGTGACAGTTGGCGGGAAAGTCAATTCTCCGGTGAGGTTCGTAGAAAACTGAGGAGTAGATCCTTGCGCTTGTGTAGTATTCTCAACTCCGGTTGTGGTATTAGTATCCATAGTAGTATTGTTCTGGGCTACAACAATTGCTACAGGAGTCAATGCCGCAATACTTGCTATGAAAAGAGCTGCGACAATATAGGCTACTGCTGCACGGTTTAATTTATCCATCAATATAAGAAATTTAGATTTACTATAAAGGTTTTATGTCATTGGATGAGAAGTCTAGGAGATATAATATAACTTAATTTGTACACCTGTTGAGGCTGCATTAGTACTCGATGAAATATTGTTCATGCTTTAGTACTTGCTAAGCCAGTTAATACAAGAGCTTGTACCAAATTTGCAAATCTTCTCTATATTGATATGGGTATCTGTCGTTTCCACCTTACTTCCTCTTTTCACTTTAGATCGCTCCTGTGACTTACTTGTCCTGCAGCTGAACATTCGTTAAAGAAGGACCCCAAAGGGATTCTATCCACTGTTTATTCAATTTCTGAAAAAGTTATGTATGCTAAGTATAGAACAGATACATTTTCATTAGCTTTGAACAATTCTCTATATTTCTGATTAATTTTGATTAAGTTCTGTGATGCTTCGACAAATAACTTATTAATTGCTTTCCATCTCTCACCATAGCCATACAAGAACTCATTCATCTTTTCGTAACTCTTTACATATGCATTATACATATCGAGCCATGACGTATACACCTATTAACACCCCATAAAGGCTATGTTATTGAATACATAAACTTATACTCTACAACTAGATACATAGATTTGCAAAAAACCATATATAAGTTCCATATCAAATATTTGGCTGGACCTTGAGGACGCTAGACAGCCTAAACCAAGATAGCATCAACATCAACAAGACCGTTGCAGTAATGCCAGACTTTTCAATGGACAGATTTTGACTTTCAAATCTCAATAGCAGTTACTTGACGCTTTATCGGAGAAATCAAAACACGGCGGTGGCGCTCTTCGAGGAATTTCCGCTACAGATGTAAAAGGAGGTAACGCAATAAACATTGCCTACTGTCTTGCGAAATTAGGGGCTCATGTCAAACTATTTACAATTGCAGATGAAATTGGATCTTTAACGCTTAGCAAGATTTTCTCAAAATTTGGTAATAATGTAGATCTTAGAGTTGTAAGTGGTAATCATGGTCGTACAACTGCTTTAGAATTTGTTGGTAAGAATGAACCAAGAATAAACCTGCTGATAAGTGATGTAAGAGACAACATAGATTTTGGTCCACAAAATATCAATTCTCAAAGTGATCTGGAAACCCTGAGGAAGTGCGATGGAGTTCTGGTTGTCAATTGGGCAAGTAACTTAAAGGGAACGCAACTGGCAAAATATGCATTTAGAAAGTCGCCCAATGCTATCCATTTCGTAGATCCCACTGATATCGACAATAGAAGAGATGAATTTAAGAACGATCTGTTAAAACTTGCTTCTTTTATCGATGTTTTAAGCTTAAATGAAAATGAGTGTAGGTCCCTGGGAAAGGCATCGGGATACTCTTCGTTATTATCACCTAATAGTTATAATGGTAACGACTTGAAAAACGCTGCAAAGAAACTTGCGTCTAAATTCAGAATGTCTGTTGAAATCCATACAAGCAAGGGAGCATCATGGTCTGATGGATCTGAGGCGTCTTTTGTTAGCGCCATCAAGGTCAAAGCTATGACGCTTACGGGTGCAGGAGATTCCTGGGATTCCGCAAATATTTTGGCGCATCTGTTAGAATTAGGACCAACTGAGAGATTGTCATTTTCAAATGCTTATTCAGCATTATATGTCATGAGCTCTGACAGAGAACCTGCACCCTTAAACAAATTACTCAAGTTCATGAAACAAGAATACAAGAATATAACATAGGATACCTCATGGCTTTATTCGATAGCAAAATTATTTATTTACATCTTTACCGTTGCCTCCTTTAATACGATTACATAATTTAAGTCTCCATTTCTATACTCTATATTCTCAAAAGGAGAGAGAGTAGGAAAAAGAGATTGGAGCGCTCAGTGCTGAGCCTTTATGTCAAATCAATCAAGAAGGTTTTAACGATTGCCTCTTAATAGTTAAACAAGTCATCGAAAAGTCCTCTCCTTCTATGTCTGTTATTATCGTAATAGTAGTCATCATACTCTCCATTTCTATAATGGTATTGGCTAATGTGTTCGTCTTCGTAGTTGCTTTGGATTTTCGCTATCTTATCTATCTCGCCTCTATCTAACCATACTCCCTTGCAGGAAGGACAGTAATCAATATTGACCTCGTATTTTTGCATTGGTAACATTTGAGTTGAACAATTTGGACATTGCATATCTGATTATATCGCCTCTTATGTGCTTATATAAACATGTGTAGTTTAAATATTATTTGAAATAGACTGGTAGTTTGGATGATGAAATCGGCATTACTGTTTTAGTCTAACTTTTCTCATCACATACCAGAAGCTTATATATTAATGGCCTTTTACTATCAAATCATGAAAACTGTCCAGGTTTTAATCTTGATCATTATCGCGGTATTCATAATTGTAATGTTCGCGACGTTCTCGTTCTTCTTTCACCTTTTCTTTATAATCCCTACTTCCATAACGCCTGGGCTAGA
>JAATVR010000193.1 GCA_014523665.1 Nitrososphaerales archaeon TH526 | reverse complement strand
TTAGTAACCGGATCCGGAATTTGAACTGAAGACGCCAAAGCACTGCTATCTCGGAGAGCAACAAGGCTGTTTGATGAAATTCAAGTGTATGAAGATATCGAGGAATGGTGAAGCTATTTCTTGAATCAAAGGAAGCTATAAACGCCCTACTACAGGAACACCCGCAATAGCAAAAACTCTTTTTCTTTTGAGCATGATGAAATATTGTAAGCATTTGTATTTAATACATCAAACGCAAGGGAGGCATGCTCATTAGACTTGAATCCTGGAAACGTAATTAAGTCAAATTTGTTCCACTTCGGCTTTTCGGCTTTGTATCTAGGATATATTGTTGTGGTGAGCTCCAAGTTCAAGATTCTTTCAATTACACCGGCTCTTACTGACGCACCTTAATTGTATCCTCGGTGATTTCCGTCGAACAATTATCAGCAGAGCAGTGGCTGCCCAGTACCCCAAACTTTGTTTTGTCCGGCACTAGGTTCAACGGTTGCTGTAGTACCCACGGAAGGAAAATCCCTTCTACAACCGTGATTCCAGTCATGAAGGTAAAGCCGTATTTCTGAGATCGTGAAGTCTGTCGTCGAATGCCTTCAGAAGCTCCCTTGCATATTTCCATTCCTCGAACATGATATTACCGTTCTCTGGCAGCCAACGGTCCGTACAATGCAGGGCTTTACAAAAAGATTCTGCCCAATACTTTAAAGATTGGATCGTCTTTACAAACCTATGAAGCGAGTTTAGTGGTTCATCCACTAGCCTTTTTTCTAATCCTTTTTCAAAATCATCCAGGTTCTCGTACTCGTATGCTATGTACCGTTATATTCCTCATCTTCCATCGGGACTTTTACTTCACTTCTTCTAGCTGATTAGCCGCTCTGTTAAATGCTTAACTTTTTGTTATACGTCTAATTCCACTTGAGATGCACCTATCTTAGAAACAAACCGCGATTGTTGTTCTACTGACTTTGAATTGACGCTCACAACAAGCGATAATGATATCGCAGAATACATATTAACGCAGGGAATTTCAATTGGAATTAACCTAAGGGCATAATTTTAACAAATGAAACTTTAGCGATGTCCTCCTTCGTGGACCGAATATTTAAGGTAAAGGAACTAGAGCTGAAGAGTGGGACCCAAAATCATGTCAAATTTGGTTCACAAACCACTCCAGCCAAGTGTTCTACATTGTATGGACCACCACGCACTTGCCATCTTGTTACAGGCGTTCCGTATACGTTTCCCAATCTAAACAAATCCTAACATCAATCGTTGGATGTGAGCTATCGATATCGCGCTTTCACAAAAGGATTTTAGGCATCTGACGAAATTCCTCATAGTTGCTGCAGTAATCTCTGTCCTCCGAACTCTTTCCTTTTGCAATGAAAGGAAGAAGATTAGCTCTTAGGTAGCCCAGTTAATATCGTATCTCGCTGCCATAGCAAAATTGTTATTGCAGACAAAAAGTAAATGTACACTATATGCAAGAACATCATTGCAACGCATGAAGGTAATAATATAGCAAGAATACCGCGTTTGTTTCTTTATTTTAAATAAAGCCTAACCATGGAACCACCATTAACCTGCTCTAACTGGCCGTTAATTTGAAAGGAAAGATTATCAGCAGCTTCACCTTTTGATTCTATCGTAATCTTTGAGCCCGTTTTTGAGATATTTATCTTCCTAACTTTTGTTGTTCGATCATATAGTTCTGAAATGTCGTCTTCCAACCAAAAGTTACATCATCAAGGCAATCTAATAATTTCTGCCATATTCTAAACACCCCGATTCTAGTGACAGAATAGTTCCAATCATGGAAGTAATGGTGATAGTGATTCACTTTGCACAAAGCCAAATAACGATTGTACATACTATCTGATATAATCTTAGATAGTGAATCCAAAAAAGGTATCCAATGACAGATATCGCAGCATACTCTGAAACCTAGTCCATTATATTTATCTAAAAACAACCACTACAGGTAAGCTGATTGGACACTGTACTTTTAATTCCTGTCTAAAGTAAATGGTTATAGGCGAAGTGAGGCTTTTAGCCTAAGTCAATGACATACTCCAGATCGTTCGTATACTAATGGTGGTAACATCAGCATTATCAATACCATCAATTCCCTCTCTTTTATTGAAGTGCTTGTTGTTCTTGTTTTCATTCTTTATTTTTTGACAATGGTTTCATCCCAAGGAAATGTAACCAATATTTGGTCATTTTTTCTGTACTATTGGCAGATTCTTTATACAATTCAGTCATCTTCTCTGCATTTGCAGCCAGTTCTTTGTACAGCTGTGTCATCCTTTGTGAACTTTTAGCGTAATTATT
>JAATVR010000192.1 GCA_014523665.1 Nitrososphaerales archaeon TH526 | reverse complement strand
GAAGATGCCAATTGCTATACTTCCAGATGTAGACGAACAGAGATGTATTGGTTGTGCTCTCTGCGTAGAGATTTGTACAGCTTTAGGTCCAGATGTACTGAGGGTAAAGCCGGTAGAGGGATGGAAAAGAGGAAAAGCATTCATATTTTACCCTGAACGATGCATCTCAGATGGAGCATGCATAGGAGTCTGTCCAACCCATGCTATTTTCTGGATGAGGCCTATGGAATACACTTCAGGTGCACCAGTTCCCCTTCACAAGAATGGTGTGTTTGAGAAGGGCTGGGAAGAAGGTTAATCGTAGCGAGCAATCAAATTACTTTAGCTACCGCAATTTTTTTACAATTTTTTTTGACTTTTCAATTTTATTTCAGCTGATTTACCTAGTAGAGGTTACACAGTAATCAGGTTTTAATACTGGTTACAAATCCAACTACTCAGTCAATCAATAGAAAGAATAATTTCTGTGAACGAATCAAATATATAATTATAAATGCCAAATTTTGGTGTGTAGTCGAGACAGGCTTCCGCTTTCGCTATGTCAAAAGGCTTTCAGTGATTAAACTGCTTCTCCCTTTCTTATTGCCTTTCAATTATACAAATAGAAATGCATCGGGAAAAAAGTGTCCTCAATCTACAAAAATTCCTACTTGTTCTCGGTACGTTACGTTATTGTAAGATCGATGCATTTAAGACGATGGTATTTATAGTCATAAAATCTAGAAACTCAAATTGGATATTTCCGAATTTGTGTCTTCATTACCGGAGAACGTCCTAATAGGTGATGATATATCTTTACCCGAAAGCGTAATAAGAAAAATCTTTAGCTTTGGAGAGATTAACAGTGATGATGTCTTTTATCATCTTGGCTGCGGAGCTGGGAATACGGTGCAAATCGCGGCCAAGGAGTTCGGCGTAAAACGGTCTATCGGCGTCGAGAAAAGAAGCGAAATAGCCTCTGTGGCAAGAAAAAGGATAAGCAGGCTGAAGAACGCACAACTAATTGTTGATGATATTAGAAACGTTAGTCTTTCTGACGCGACAGTAGTTTTGTTTTGGTTTAATGACGAACAAATTGTAGATCAAATGACGGCGAAATTCAAGAATGAGACAATGGATAACATCAGAATACTAACAATTCTATCTCCCCTTGGATTGATCAAGCCATCAAAAGTAAATTTTCCATTCTTTATGACTACAAAACCTTTTGAATTCTATAATGGCTTGCAGGAGCAGATTGAAACCATTCACGGTACCAAGTGCTTAGACTTTACGGGATCATGGAATCTTGCGAATAGATACGTTACGGAACTGGATGTAGTCCCGGGGGAATACCAGCGATTCGTGATCATGGTTCAATGTATGGTTATTTGGATAAACGCATGGAACATGGGTATTGCGTGTGAAAGCGAAATACCACCCCCCGTGACAGCTTATATTGGAATTTTGAAGGAATTCTTCAATTTAGACTTGTCAAGTATGATACAATCGTCACAACAAACTTAACAGAATTAGCCGCCTGATTTATCGAGATGCTAAATGGCACCAATCAATTGGCATGATTCCATTGAAATGAATCACTTTTAGGAAAAATGCATGAAATAGTTGAGTAAATTCGGTGGACGGGGTAGATAGTAGGCGCACTTAACTTCTTGTCTCGGGAAAGGGATAGGAGCACTATCCAATTGTCCAAAGGCTAAGCCTTATCCCACTTCAATTGGAATTGAGTTATGTATTTCTATTGAGTGAAGGCTGGAAGTGATTCGCCCAACCCTGGACGCTCTTTTTCTAAACGAGCTATATTGCGTGACATGTATTCCATAGTACCAGGGATATGACACTTGCACACGCATTCCTCGCAATCAATATGATTTCCACTTTTACAATTACTAGATAATTCCTTTCTATTCATCGTACATTTGACTGTGTTGACTAATTTTAATTTTATCAACCAATAGTGACTTTTTTGGGCGTGACAGATTTCCTACCAGAATAAAACAAACATGTCAATAATGTTTGGAACATCATAGATTCGCATACTAGAGGGGAAAAATGATCAAGGTTTAAAGTTCATAGAACAGGGTTATTTCCCCGTTAGCATGCTTTCTTACATCTTTGAGCTTTAACGATATGCCTTCAGAAATCCGATCACAACCTTCACCCTCTACTAAGGTGATTGAAGATCTCCCGCCAACAATCCGCGGCGCTATGGTGACTATTAATTCGTCAACAATACCAAGTTTTAGCACGGACCAATTTAGCTCTCCTCCTCCCTCGACCAAGATCCTCTTATAGCCCATTTTTTCCAACATTCTGAAAATTATTCTAAGCTCGACCTTGTTTCGTCCTGCAACTAGAACCTTCGCGCCAGTACTCTCTATTCGACGGGTATTATCAAAAGAAATCCTTTTGGAGGTAGCCACTATGGTGTCTAATTCATTAGCTTTTTTCAGGAGCTTAGAATTTGAAGGAATTCTCCCGGTGCTATCAACAACGATCCTGGTAGGAGACTTTGAACCGGCCCTGCCAAACCTAACTGTCAGCTGGGGATCATCTGCAAGTACAGTAGAAATACCAACCATTATTGCGTCTACAGAATTCCTCAACTGATGAACTCTCAACAAATCAACATTTGATGATATAGCTGAACTTCCGTTTTTCGTGGCTATTTTACCGTCAGCCGTCATTGCAGCATTAATAACAATCCTCAATTACTCTGACTACCTCCTCTTTCACAAATTAGCTGTCACAAATTCTCCGTTTATCATGACACCCATGATTGAACTTTGGCCAACTCTTTGCACTATAGCTGAATATGGATCGTGGATAGGATATAGGTCCAGATGTCTCTTATCAATAAACATCATGTCAGCGGATCGACCAGGCTGGATGCAACCAGAATTCAGGTGAAGAATTTCGGCTCCATTAACGGTAGCCATTTTCAATATATCTCGTGCACTTATCTGTTGTGTACCTTTAGCCCTTGAAACCTTCCAAATGTAGTCCATTTCCTTGAAGATATCTGGGGAATTAAGCATAACGTTATCAGTTCCCAATCCTACTACACAACCGTTGTTCATCATATCAGCGATTCGAGGGACACCACAACCTATTAATCCGTTAGATCTCGGACAAATAACTACACCAATTTTATTTATTGCTATGGCAGTAATGTCCTTATCAGTTGCTTGCGTCATATGTACTACGAAATCTGGCTGGAGGAACTTGATTGCCCTTTCAACTTCTGTCAACCCAGACTTCCTGATGGACAGAGCGGTAGTTTCTTCTGACTCGGCAGCATGGATCGCAAGTAATCTCTTGGTCTTCAGGGTACTTGTGTTACCGTAGTTTCTGACCGCCTTTGAATACTCGATTAGCGACTGATCGGTGTTCTCATTTGTTCCACTTATTCCAAGTCCGTCAGAAACATCAAGCACATCGAATACTTCCTGTGCTAAGACAGCAGAATCTATTGGTGATCCCTTGGTGTCAAGGCCTGAGGCTGAATGGGGATAGGACGGCTCAAAGTATTTCTCTATTCTACCCAAGACTAACGGTTTAATTTTTAAACCGGAGACAGCTTTCCTTAATAGTTTTACGCCATCCAGACCTCCCTCACGGAAATCTGCAAAGGCCACAATTCCACCTTTTAACATCGAGATCGCGGTATTTCTCATGAATGCCTCTAGGAGGTTGGGATCTGTTCTGGAAAGGATCTTGCGTTTTATCCCGACAATCGGATCAACAGTCGACGACAAATCGGGATCCGAGGTAAAGTCCTTTGCAATAGAATCCCCGACATGCGTGTGTGCATTTATGAGCCCAGGAAGTAGCAGAAGACCTTCCGCATCAAAGATGGATGATTCCCTTTCCATGGGGCTAAATTCCCGATCAGTTCCAACCCCAGTAATGATACCATTGTCAGAGATCTGTATGACTCCCCTTTCAACAAATAGTAGATCTGGTCCTTTCAGAAGACTTGCGTTCTTTATCAGGACAGGCATTAGATTTCATAAATTGAAACGTGACTTCCATTATCTCGTAATTCTCTAATCTTGTCAAGAGCCTTTGTCGCAATCATGGCAGCTTCTCTGCCTGTTTTTCCTTTTCCTATTCCACAATTAAGAGGAATACGCGTATCTTCTGTAATTCCAAGGAGTATATTTTCTACTTCCTCCTTGAGTATATTGCTTGCGACAACCATAAAATTATCCCCTCCAAGATAAAAAGTAAGGCAATCCTTCTCCATAAATTTATCGACTAATCGCGAATATATACCGAAAATCATGGATGTCACTTGATATGGTGACATTTTCAAATTCAGCTTACTGAGTCCACTAACATCGATATGCAGAATTCGTATATCGGTCTTATGATTCCCTAGTTGGTTTCCATCCAAGTCATGTCCATAGATTCCACTTGAAGCGATTTGAACCCCATTTTTTCGAGCTTCAAATGCGTCTCTGTCTGCCTGAGAAGGGGTGTCACCAGACCCTACGGCCATCGAAAAGCCCAACTGCGGATATAATTTGGCAAGCTCTCTTTGTATATTTTCCAATTCTGAAATTAACAATCCATTGGTGATAGCAAAGTATTCATCAAATCTGTTAGGGTAAACAATGCAATGTTTTTCAGAAAATAATCGCTGAATATCGAAATAGATCCTCGCTTGAAGCATTTGGAGTACTGATTCTCGATCGCTGCCGAGGGTTAGAGTCCATGGACCATACCTGTCTATCTTGATTATAGTTAAATGCATACCTAACTACACTATCACTTTTGTTGACCTACTCAAACCAGATCTTTGCATTTTTAATTTTTTTAGGCGTCGTGCCATGCTAACTGCTGCAAATACTGTCCTTGAGGAAATAATTTCAACTCGATCTCTTGCTTGTTGGAGAGTGATATCTGGCCCGCTGATGCCAAGTATAACTGGCTTACAATACTTTAAGGAAAGGTCGATGAAGCTCTTGGCTACGCTATTGGCAATTAGCTCATCGTGCTTTGTTTCTCCTTTGATAATTGCTCCGAGTGTGATTACTACATCAACATCCCTGCGTTTTAATAACTCGTTAATGATCAGGGGCATGTCGTAACAACCGGTGACATAGCACACGTAACTCAATGTGACATCGTTCTGTTTGTATGTGTTTTCTTTTGCAAGATCAAGCATTTTATAAGTGATTTCTTTATTGAATTCAGATACAACAATGGCTATCCTGATCTTGTCCAAAGAAATTTGTTATACCGCCTTAGCATAATTTGTTAGTTGGCTAGCTTCAAGTATAAGGATGTTATTCTCTTTGGCATACTTAAGGGCCCCGTCAAAGGTAAGTGCACGATGGGTATTTAAGTCCAGCATCTCGCACACGACGACTGAATGAATAAGTCCTGAGACTTGAGCCAAATACACACACAGTTCTGTATGACCTATTCTATCGTTAAGTAGTCCCTTTGATGCAATTAAGAGTGGAACATGACCTGGAGCCCTGAAGGAATTGGAGAACCTTTCCGGTCCATCCGAATCAATGTTTCTACAGACGTCGGCAATTTTAGTAATTGTCAACGCCCTGTCGTAATCAGTTACACCTGTATAGGTGTCGCGGTGATTCACGGAGATCGAAAAAGCTGACCGATCACCATATGGCTCCTTGCTGAAGACAAGCTTCGAAAGCATAGGAGCAGTTGTCGACATATTTTCCAAGATGTCGTGCATGTACATCAGGCCTAGTTTTGATGCAACATCGTGGGTGATCGCAGTACAAATCAATCCACCTGCATGTCTGCGCATGATGCCAACGTGCCCAGGAGTGACAAACTCTGCTCCGATAACCATATCGACCTCGTTCTCTCTTCCCTCGTCGTCATGGATAAGAACAAATTTGCCGGCTGAGAATGCAACTATTGCATCTTCGAGTGAATACAATCGAATACTACTCGGCATCAATTTTTTATATATCTTACTAATTTTTTAGTTATTACCAATATTTTGGTAATTAATCACGTACCGGCTCAGCACATCAATCTCTATATTTACTAAATCTCCTCGCCGTTTCAAACCTAACGTAGTATTTTCTAGTGTAAAGGGAATGAGCGACACAGAAAATCTATTCTTTATTCCATCCACATCGTTCAAGGTAAGGCTTATTCCATCAATTGCAATGGAACCTTTCTGGGCAATATAAGGCATGAGTGAATGGTCTTCGCACGTGATCCACATTCTTGTCTCCGTGTCCTTTCTTTTGACCACATCAATAATCCCGATTCCATCTGTATGCCCTAGAACGATGTGGCCACCTAATCTGTCACCTAACCGTAGGCTCCTCTCAATATTAACTAGGTCTCCCTTTTTCAGCTTCCCCATGCGTGACGTCTTAGTAGTCTCTAGAACCAATTCGAACTCTAACATTTGGTTTCTTTTGTTCATAACTGTCAAACAGGTTCCATTGAGATTCATACTATCGCCCAACTTGACCCCCTTCAGTAATCTTTCAGGGATTTTTAATTTTAGCCTCATGTCCGCAGACCGTCCTAATTCTTTATTCAAATTGGTGATAGATCTCACCTCGCCTAACCCTTCAATAATGCCTGTAAACATATCCAGTAACATTGCAAACTGAATAAATAAGTGTGTATTAGGTTTCGCCAAAGTTTTGTAAAGCTAGAATATCCTCAGCTGTGTTTTTTGTAAATAATTCGTGTTGCTAAAATGGGTAAATTGTTAGATGATATGGCTATCTATTACCAAAATTAGAATAGGAATTAGTTATCTAGAAGCCTTATTCTGCAGGTTACACTTTATTTACGTATATTAATCCGGTCTCGGCCCTGAAGGGCGTATTGCATGTAGTATAATCCACGAAATTGCCTTTCGATCAATCCCTTGGATGCAGATGTGACTAATTGGCCCAAGGAGTGCAGTTGGTATTACATCATGGCAGGTACTACGATCCCATCATTCCCGGTAGTTTGATGGGTGTTCTATACATTTTCGTCATGTTCAGGCCCTCATTAGTGGTAACTGTGACGAAATCAAGTGGTACATTTCCAGGAGGTGATAACAATAACTTCTGTCCTGGTGAAATTGATTCTACTGACTCTGTTCGCTGTCCACCATAATTTATTACTACGTTGGTGAGAGGAAGCTTACCTGTATTGGACAGTGTGACTCTAGCAGTACTGAAGAGGTTTTGTTCATCTTTAAGCGGGT
>JAATVR010000191.1 GCA_014523665.1 Nitrososphaerales archaeon TH526 | reverse complement strand
TATGATTACTTGTGTATTTTACATCCATGGATGACAGGTACTGTAAAAGTAGTAGGATAGACAAGTAGTCTCCACATACTTTTTCTTATGGACTCCAAAGTCCGCGTTGGATATCAATTCAGGATCACATGGTTCATCAGAAAACGATCTCCCTCTTATTTGAAAAGATGGGCTATTCTGTTCTTAGGACCAAAGGGCAGCTGGCGGAGAACTATACACCCAGCAGCAGATCATTGGATAATTCGCACTCATTTGCCTTATTGATTGGCAGTCGGTTAGCAACCTAAACTAAAAGAGAGGGGGAGCTTATAATATGACGAATTTGATGCCTGTCGAGCTATTCGTTCTCAAAAGGCAAATAATTTTAGTTTATCAAAGCCTATTAATTACTTGCCATATTAAATTGTGATATGGGTCAAAATTCAGTTAAAATTGCTAGTGTTGATTTATCTGAAATTCGAGCAAGAGTGAATAAAACTCTTATGGATGGTCTCCAGCTTGATATGTCTACTCAAGATTGCGCAAAGTTATTGAGACGACAGGTCAATACCAAAATAAATCTTGTCATAATGTTTGTAGATATTAATAATTCAACAGAACTGAGCTTAACCCTAGAGGATAGTAAATTCGCTTTGATGGTGCAAGTCTTTGCTCAAGAGATAAGCAATATCGTGTTTGGCTATGATGGCTATGTTTTCAAGTATGAAGGTGATGCCGTTATTATTTTGTTTCCAGCAATGTACGATGAAGCGATAGCGTGCAGAAATGCATTAAACTGTTCAATGGCGATACTGGAGATTGTAACTCAAGTTGTAAATCCAGCATTCAAAACATCTGACTTACCAGAGATCACAGTCAAAATCGGATTAGCCTATGGAAAGACCTTGGTGGTGGTTTATGGAAGGAGTATAGTAAGATCACATGTGGATATAGTTGGTTCAAGTATAAGCATGGCTTCAAAGATAACGTCTATCGCAAAACCAAACCAAATTCTGGTAGGTGAACAGATACATAATATTTTATTGTCATCAGTTGACTCACGAAGTTTTTTGGAAAAGAACAAGTTTGTCGAGGTAAAACTAGACCTAGCAAAATGGAAATATCCATCTCGTTCTGATGCGGAACATAAGTATCAAGTATACGAACTTGTAAGGATTTAAGCCTCTTCAAGGACGCATGCAATACGATGTGGGTCCACCGACTAAATTTCACACTCAATCCACTCGCAGATGGAAATGGAAATGGAGTTAACGAATCTAAAAATGGAAGTTGAGTGGGTAAAATATCTCTATTAAGCATCAATTTGTTCCTAGAGTTAAAATATAAATCGAAATTCTAGAATGCAGAATAAACATAACTCGATTGAATTAGATCAAATGCCAATAAAAACCAACAGTAGAAATAGCAGTATTCTACATAGGCAATGAAAACCTGACCATTAGATAACTCATATTCTTGTTAAAAGTAAAATAGTTGATATACCCCTAATTATTGTACCTCAGTCACCTAGTTTGTGAATTAATATAATTTGTAAACCAATTTGTTTATAATGTTAGCTATCAACTCTATACTCATGAGCAAAATATTAGAAAGAATTCGAGATGAAATATTAAGTTGGCCAGACGTTACGGCCGAACCTCACAGGTTGGGGGGTTTAGAATTTCGTCTGGATAAAAGAGAGATGGGACATATCCACGGAGATCGACTAGCTGATTTGCCCTTTCCAATGAATATCAGAAACGAACTTGTGAATTCTGGTCGTGTATCACCGCATCACGTTCTACCTCAATCAGGCTGGATTAGTTATTGGATCACCAAAGGAGAAAATGATATCCCTTCGGTAGTGGAGCTCTTTAGAATGAGATATGACCAACTTAAGCCCAAAACGAGTTTCAAGACAAAACAAGAGTAAGAACAAGAAGACGTAAGATAAAAATCCATGTTAAATGAAATATTTTAATTAAAAATAGAAATTCTTGATTCCTACGCTTAACATGAAGTAAACGCAACTAATCCGCGACCATTCATAGGTTTGGCTTTTCATTTTGAAGAAACCATTTTCATGACTATCTGAGGGAAACGATTCGGTTCAAGTTTAGACAACTAAATTTTTCCTTTCTATGGAATGCTCTAATATATTATATGTCATTCTTAACAATAAAAGGTTCCTCTTTACAGCCGATAAGGAATAACCCCTGGTTGTAATAATGATCTTAACACCTATTAAGTATGGAAATGTATTATTTCATAAGTGTTAAATTATCGAGTAAAGAACTTTATATAATCCAAATCCCTTGTATACTATTAAAATGTTAGAAAATCTGAATTTGCTAGTGTATTTAGCACTAGGCTTTGTTATCACCTACTTGGCTCTTGAAGCAGGATGGCACTTTACAGCATGCAGGATTAAAGACAAATCAATACCACCATGTGTATTCAAGCAAGTCAAGACTGTGCTCGTCCCAAACAACAGAAGTATCTAGGTAGATAAAGCATCAGATGAGAATGAGAGATGAACAATACCCTAGTTTTTGTTCTTAACAAGGGAAACATCAAATTGTTAACATGCGGATCAAGTGAAACAAGTTCTGAATCCGTATCTATGAGAGAAACTGGTAGAACCATCCTACGAGACGGATTTCAATCTGATGCGGTAAAACAATTTTGAGATACGATATGGCCGGGAAATTAGCTAAAAGTACTCCTGATTCGATTTAATTTGATTTAACATGTCCTGTAGAAATATTTGCATCGAATATAAGGCAAAGAAGTCATTTCACGATTCATTTTATGGGATTGGGGTGAGACGCTGTACCGAATGTGAGGTTTTTATAAGATGGAATAATGGGTCAAGATGTCCCTGCTGTGGTACGGCTTTAAGAATAAAAACACATGATTCAAAATTAAGAAGAAGACTCTTAAGTAAAACAAACCCTAGTTC
>JAATVR010000190.1 GCA_014523665.1 Nitrososphaerales archaeon TH526 | reverse complement strand
CGTTACAAAAAGTCAGACGCATATACGAAAATCAAACATATCTAAATGCTAAATAATTTTGTTGACGACAAATAACTAGGCGATTAGATCCGAATCAATCTGTCAGTATAGATGGCGATGTATGGATCATGTTCCAATAAGATCTCGTATCTGATCCATAATAGTTTTCATATCATCCAATGTTAATTGTTTGATGCTATACAGTGAGGTAATGCATATTCCATTTTTCATTCTGGATACCATCTCAGAAATAGTATTTAGAAATATTGAGTCATATTTACTTGGAATAACTTTGGCTGTATTACTCTTATTGGACGATGAAATGGAAACTGAGATAGCTCCTATTTGGTCAGAATCCTCCGATATCAAAATAATGCAGCCATTAGAGACGGGTACATATTTGATGACGAAATTTCTTCCGCTCTGGGATTTTAGAGTTTTATCGACCATCCCTTGGTCAGATATCATCTAATGGCTCGTACCGTCCTCTTAAAGCGACTGTCAGACCTGAACTGGGATAGGTTTCTCTGGATATACCTCTTGCAATTTTTTACGCGCTCTCAATCTTGCCTTATATTTCAAATTCCTGGGTTTTGTTCTTAACCTATAGCCACAACACGGGCACCACAATCCTTCCCACTTGATGAATATCTCACATATCTGGCAACGTCTTTGTCCACTAGCGTAACGACCAGATCCAACTGGTTTTTGGGCCCTATGTCTACCACATATACCTTTACAAGTCATTCCAATTCATCTACTCCTAAGTAAAACCTATATCTACCTAATTCAATAATGTAATACATAGTATTTAAATTTATGCAAATATTTTATAGTGAAGTAGTTACGACATGAAAAATTCTAAAGGTCATTAACTAATTCGAACGGTAACAAGCAAATTATTTGCAATTAGTTTCACAAAAGTTAGATGTGTAAGGTTTCTCATCGCACATTAATGTATGAATTGCCTTCCACTTCTGAGCGCAATTGTCTTTGCAGAGAGCTTATCTCGTATTCCGCGTCTATTCACTCCCGTGTTCCTTGGTAAAGAGGTACCATATTCATCTACAATTTCTATGTTGACAACGCTCTTGAATTTCATTTTGATCATGCGAGCAATATATTGCGACATACCTATATCACCATCCCCAATTCGAACAATCTTATTTTTAGATTGAATTCCTTCTAAGAATGCTATAACTAAATCTATAGCAGATTTAGGTGATGATACAACTAGACTTTCAATTTCATTTTGTAAATATATTATAGAAATGCCAATACGGTTACCCGGATCAATTCCGATTATCAAATGATCATCTTGACAGCCTCTCATAATACTTCTAAATATTCTTGCTTTAGACAGCACTAGATTTTCTGGAAGATCTGTATCCAAAAGTATTTCTTTTTTCGTCAAAAATTTAGCTTCTGTTCTTGTAGTTATAACTAACTTCGTATTTGATTCTGCCGCTTCTTGGGGCGAAAGCGATTCGAAGGCAAGATCCATAAGCTTCAATGCATTAATAATTCTGAAATAAGAACGACCATAAACAGTAGCAACGGTGACCTTATGCTGTAACAGCTCCTTGTTCAGGGGCGTTTCATCACAGAATCTTGGGCAAATTTATTATTAAACTTTATGGAAATGTTGATAGCTGCTGCATTTTCAATAAAGTATTCAGGCTATCTCCATTTTCAAACCAATGGAAAGTAACAACAATTTGAGTCAAGGTTTACATAAAAGGAAGATGCGAATTAAGCTTTTCCCCAGAGAATAATTTTTACGGCTACCTCAACTGCCTTATCATAGGAAGATTCAATATTCCTTTTGATGTTTGCAAGTTCATTGTCAGAATTTTTGAGAATGGTTGATGATTCTTTTTCAGCTTCCTGCCTCGCCGTATCGATAATCTTTTTTGCCTCTCCATTTGCCAAGTTTATAATATTCTCCTTAAGATGCTCAATTTGTTCATGAGACGAGTTGACGAGGCGCCTCTTCATTTCATCCGTCTTGCTGCTAATATTGTCTAGATCATTCTCAAGTTCAGATAACGCATTAATTATACTTTCAACACTGGCTACCTGTTTCAAGCTCAAATACTCTAAAAAATTGATCGATATTAAACTTTCCTTTTATAAATATAGATAGTCAACCGGAAATAATCTTCTCTCAAATACTACATTATACACGTTCCTCGTCTGCTAAAATCGCTGTAATAGATGCCGCCCTATGATTTGCTTACGCAGAGAGGAATAGTCGTGTATCACTAGCGATAGCCGCTCCCCCATGAGATGTAAATCCTTGCCTTTTAATGAGCTATTTCAGGACCTATCGATCCGAACAAGTAATTGGCCTCTCTCTCAATTACCATATAGAATCAGTTTTTTGTATCCTCATTGGAAAAACTTGGATGCCCACTTTAGTACAAACATCTGGAAATTAATCCACTGAAATAGGTATTATTTTATGACCAGCTGCTGGTACGTCAGGATGTTCTTTGATCGGATTTCCTTCTATCCCTTTATCTTCAGGATCTGACAAAGTGCATTCTTCTTTGGTATACGAAAAGGCTGACGGCATTAGCATATCATCGGAATTCTGTTCTGACGATTCTTTTTGTGGAAATGATGATATGGATGAATTATTTTCATTCAAATTAATGACTACCTCATTTGTGATGTTTTCAAGCATCTTTTCGTAAAGCCTTTCAGCTTCGACTAATAATGGTTCTTCTTCATTTTCTTGCTATATTGTTGACTGGTTGTAATAGTAAGAATGAAATTTCGGAGGGTCTAATCGCAATAATTCGATAACAGATTGAATAGCGATTCTCAGTAATTGGCTACGATCTGCTAGAACATTTTCAACTTCTCCTTCAATTGCTTGTTTGACTTTGTTATATCCTATATTGTTATCTCGAAAGTTACGAAATTTACTTTGGCAAACAAATGGGTCTATTTTTCTGAAAATTGTCAAATAGTGATATCACTAGTGATGTCCAAGCGTGAGGTAAGATCAGATGAAAATTATTCCCAGCACCTCAATCAAATTATCAATGATCAACAGAAAACATTGCCAATAACTATCGTCAGTGAGTATTAGAATGATACGAAGAAATGATGTATAAGCGCGCAAAAACTCTAATTTAATATATGCTATCTTTGTGAAAAGATAATCAGAGGTCCATGATTTCAAACATTCAATTCAGATTAGATCTTAGGATTCTAAATGATACTCCTTGCTCGTAAAGTCCTTTGGAAATACTCCTAACGATTCCTTCCTCAACTAAACGGAACCGCTGTTTGTCATTAATAATGTCTACTGGTATAT
>JAATVR010000189.1 GCA_014523665.1 Nitrososphaerales archaeon TH526 | reverse complement strand
TTTATGGGTTTGCGTTAAAAATTTAATTCTGTTAACGAGATTTTACACTTATCTAAGCATCTTTCAAGATTATTTACGCTCATTTTCAGATGAGAGGAGATAGTTATTCTTTGCCTTTTCCTTAAGTTAATAGAGCCAAAATTTTATGATAGGAATTATTAGAGACAGGTGACAGAGGAAAAATAGGCGAAAAATGATAAAATAATAATGTATTATTGAATAGTGCGATGAAAACAATACAACTTCTTGGTATATTGTTAATAATAGCCAAAAATATTGAAGAACCTGCCAAAACAAAGTAGACCAATCTAAATCAGCTGTGACCCTAGAATAACGTTCAATGGAAGAAACATTACCTGCTCATCACCTCATTGAGATAACAATTGACGATATATCGAATTAATTCAAATACTTAATTTCTCCCTTCGTCTTAACATGATATTCTCATTCTGTGTTAGAAAAGATTAAAGTCTTGATATGGAAATGGTAGGTCAGGTCATTCGTACTATTCGTACTATTCGTTCTATTCATTCCTGTCCTATCACTTCCTTTGACTCTAATTTCCTTATATGTGATCTTGGTTTTACTTATTGCACAATCCAAATATCAAAGTATGATGTCTAGGTAATCTGAATTAATATTCTCCAACATTAGATAGTTCAACTAGTAACAGAATAAATGCGATATATCCCGTTAAATGATTGTCAAACAACGGGGCTTCACCAATCCTGTCCTAGACATGGCTTGGAATTTACTATCGCATACTACATCTATTATTCATACTTATTAAATACACTACAAAAAGAGAATATGATTAGACCAGTACTTTATTTGCCAAGGCGGCTTCTTCCTTTGCTAAAGAAATATTTTCCCAGCCATGGACATGCTGTCCACCTTCCTCTTTTTCGCTTGTTGCAACAAGATCCATAAAAGACTCTCCTTCCAACATTTTAGAACACCACAGGCATTTCAATTTACCCATGTCTCCCTTTAATACTTTAAAGACAACCTACCCTATTAACTATACGCAAACCCTAATAATACATAGTGGTGCCCACAACGGGAAGGATTGAGAGTTTGACATAGAGCCAGGCCTTGATATTTAGATTGTCGAGTGTAATTAATTATGTGAAAAACAGATTCTAAAAAATAAGTAAAAAAATTAAGGGATCACTGACCGAATGGTGATATTAGCCAGGTTTCTGCGACCGAGTTTGACCAAGATGCTAATGGACTGGGATCATTATCTGGTTCTTGAGTTATTACGATATCAGTGTAAGTCATGGCGTTGTTCATTACTTCACGAAAATCAAGTGTACCAGTGGCTAGGATCTTACCCATACTTAAGGCGTAACCTGAGCCTTCGAAAGCATCGTCTACGAGCCAAGCTTCAAAGACCTTACCTGACTGTGGAATAAAATTTGTGGCAATATCGACGTCTATTCTATGTCCATTGGTACAGACATCTGCAAGTTCAAATACAACGCCCCCATATCCTATAAGAGCTCCTCTTTGGCATTTTAATGGTTCAGTCTGGGGTTCACACTTCTGAACAAGGCTTGAGAAATCAGCTCCTCCTCTCTCTTGCTGCAAATTCCTAATATTTGATCCGTTAACGCCTAACTGAGACATTTGCTGGGATAATTGCTGTGTCAAGTTTTTGAACTGAGGTGAATCAACAAGTGTTTGCAGTCTTTCTGAAAGATTACCATCCTGTGGCAACGATAGGTTTGCACCTGAATTATTGACTAGTCCTCTAAATTTTTGTGCTAGCTCATCAAGTTTCTGTTGCACTTGTTGCGACATTTCCGGTGACGATGATTGATTCTGACCTTGTGCCTTAACCGCCAAGTTAAAGCTAGGTGATACCAAGATGGACGAGGCCAGAAGAGAGATCACACCCAACACGACGGGTAAAGTTAATTTCGCATTTCTTTTCATGAATAAATTCCTAGAACTGACATGTATGTGAATTATAAATGCTTTTTTATCCAGAAACCTAAGGCTAATGATTCAAAAATTTTTTGCTAAAGGAAATTTACATGTTCAACAAGTGCAACGGCATCTCTTACAAAAGGTCTTAAAAGCTAATCAAGGTCTCTGTGTTAGATATGTCGTATTTATAAGCACTCGTACACAATGTAATATCAAGTGATAGAAAAACAGAATAGCGACGTCTATGGACACATATTCATATCAATACATAGCTCGACTACAATGAATTTAAAGACAAATGAAGTTAATTCCTATTCCAAGATTTTATCTCCTTTATCCATTAGTCTGAAGGGGCAGTGAACTCTTTTTTTTAGCTATTCTGAATGTATCGATTTTTGATTGACCAAGTCATAAATAGGTTAGTGAGTATACTTTTGTTGCTGAATCATGA
>JAATVR010000188.1 GCA_014523665.1 Nitrososphaerales archaeon TH526 | reverse complement strand
GTTGTCATAGATTTCGGGAGATTCAGATTGCTTAATGAGTACATAATTCCAATTTCGAGAATAAAAGGGTATGATGGAAAGTACATCTACCTCAGCGTGTCAAACGAAACAAATCTTCAGCCTTATGTGTATTGATAGTGCAATCTGCTTCAGGAAAAGACCATTTCCAGCTGGTGGAATCACAAAATGGAAGCTTAGGGCAAAAGTTTGGTTGCTTGACTGTATATCACGTAACTATATTCAAGATGTACCTTAATTTCAACTGGCAGTCATAGAGTTTTTGCCCCTATGATCAAAGATGAAGTGCACGGAGAATCGATGATCTTCGTTTTGAGGACATTTGATATTACAAAATACAACGCGCAGTCGTTTTTACAAGGCTCAGACTGGACGATTAACGAATGGTTAAATTTTTAACCTTTGAACATTGCTTTGTGAGACCTAATGAGACCCCATTATAATAAATTTGGAGATAAAATAGTCCTTATCACTGGCGCTTCGCATGGTATCGGTAAACAAACAGCTTTAGAATTTGCATCGGCAGGAGCGAAGGTAGTAATCCTCGTCGCACGAACGGAGTCAAAACTAGTTGAGTTGGAGAGCATCATAAGAGGGGGCACAGAAGCCGGAAAAGTAATTGTAGCTTCCTATCGCTGTGATGTGTCAAATAAAAGAGAAGTAGCAGACCTGGCTCAAAACGTCATTGACAAGTTCGGTTATATTGATATCTTGGTAAATAACGCGGGGATTGGAATCTATGGCAAGGTAGAAGAGCAAACTGCGGAAGAACTGGAATTGGTTATGCGAACCAACTACCTAGGAACTGCATATTGTACCAAGGCTTTTCTTGGATCCATGCTGCATAGACGGTCTGGTCACATAGTAAATGTAGCTTCAGTAGCAGGGAGCATTGGAGTTGCGGGGATGGCCGGTTATTCGGCTTCAAAGTATGCGATTTTGGGATTTTCAGAGTCATTATATCATGAACTACACGGCACCGGGGTTGAAATCACGGTCGTAAGTCCAATCGGCGTAAAGACAGATTTTTTCAATCACATCTCGTTCGGTCCCAATAAGCCAAATTATGCCGGCTTCTTCTTGCAACCGCAGACTGTTTCAAAAGCAATCCTACAAGCATCTTGCTCAAGCCGACTTGAGATAATAGTCCCCTTCTATATTCGTGCAGGAGTGTGGATAAAACAGACTTTTCCATACTTGTTAAACCCTTTAATAGGCTGGCTATTTAGGCGGCAACTGAACAAATCAAAAAGAGCCGTAAGTGACACGAGCTAATAAGGCAAGAAAGAATTCCAACTTGAACTCTTGCCTTCCAAAAACAGGGTTGCTGCTCAACACGATATGGCCGATGAATTCAAATGGATGAAAGAAATGAATTTATGAGCAATATAAAAAGATCATTTAAGTACCGGACACCATTCTCCTGAGCTCTTGTTCCAATGTAATGGATAAGTCAATTCCTTTTGCTTGAGCCTTTCGTAAGAGCTCAGAATCAAGATTTACGGTAACCTCTTTGAAAGTCGATTCAGAAACCACACGTTCGGCATTTGGTGAACGATTGCTTTCGAGCCGGTTATCTTCATCGGTCCGTAATTGCTTTGGCTCATCTGATCCCTTACTACCATTTCCAAGTTCACCTTTTTCTGCAGTGAATGAGTGGTCCATTTTTTCCAGTTCATTCTCGGGCTGAAGCTCTGTCTTAATCATGTTCTCTACATCGTTTACACTTTTTTCTGCTTCCTTTTTCTTCTTTTTAAAAAAAGACCCAAATCCCACTTTTTATTCTCTACCTCTGCTCTTTCATAAAGAAATTCATCATATTTAAGTAAATTGAGAAATTTAAGTATTTTTGAAAAACAAAGATTTTCTGAACTATACTAGTGATAGTCCTGTTCTTTTTTATTTGAAAAAGGCGAAGACGCGAGATTTATCCTGCTTCTCTTCTCGCGTATTCAATTATTTTTGAATGATCGGCGTCTGTCTCCGTAGTTATATAAAGTATATGTCCATCATCTAGAGGCATCGTTATTCTTTTGATCTTCTCGTATTCAGCCAGAACGTATTTACCTTTGCCTATCTTGGACTGAAGAGTACTCCTGGTCTTCCAAGCGTTAACAGCCAGTTCCAATGATTTCTTACTTTCCTCTGGGGACAGCAGATTCTCGACTCCTTCTCGATGACCAGAGTGCATAATATTTCCGTTCAGGTCACATATGGTGACCAACCTAATTTTAGGATCCAGATTCATTACTTTTCCGTGGATAGATTTGTAATCCATTATCAATTAGTGTAAAGATGCATCTAATAAGACTTCTTCAACACAGATGTATGCACGTTCGATTTAGGTGAATACCTCTGATTCCTCTGGTGTCCTTCTGTAATCACTCTGCTCCAAGCAACCCTAGCAGATCGAATTCTTCTGCCTCTGATGCCGCGGACGCAGTTCTCTTAAGCTGAGCAATCGAAATCAAATGACCATCGGGATCTTCAACTATTGCATGCTTGCCAAAGGGTTCTTCTCTTGGCTCCTTGAAGAACCGAATATTATTTTCCTTCAGAAATTGAACTGTAGAGTCAATATCGCTTACCATGAAGCCTACTAAGGTACCCGTTCCCAATTTTGTGTCCTTGGTCCTGCCATTGCTACCGCCTTTACCCTTCTTTATTGCATGTAAGGATAAAGTCGTTTCCCGGTTAAAGAATTCAACCCAATCCTGGGACTGGGTCTTTGTCTTTACAGGCAACCCAAGCAATTCCTTATAGAACTTCACTGATCTCTCCATATCCGAAACCAGAAGTATCACGGTTCCAACTCTAGTAAATAGCATTATACCACCTAAACCCCCTCATTTTCCCTTAAATCCAACTGAGTTATAATTTTATCCTTTATACTCACCTCGGCAACAAAATTTAGAACAATATCTTGGGTTCATTATTAAGGTCATTTATCGTTGACAAACACTGGAAAAGAAACCTAAACTAAAAACAGGTTATTATCAGTATGTGCAATAATTGGTTTAAATCTCCCGCTCAAGGTAGCATCGCTAACCCTCGATTGACCATATTCCCAATACAAAGAAATACGAGCATTGTGGTTTTCCCTATCATGAACTAGAAACTGCTATAGAAAATTAACTTTTTGGCGTCCTAGTGCTTACTCCTCATTTCTTCTCGTAATTTAGCTTTATACTTTAAATTTCTAGGCTTCCCCCTAAGTCGGTATCCACAACAGCGACACCATAACTCGCTCCATTCGAATAATAACCAACAAATCTGGCATCTTTTCTGCACATTGGCATATCGGCCTAATCCTTTGGGTTTTTATCCTCGTACCTGGCGCAAATTCCCTTACAAGCCAACTATTATGATCGACAATCCGACAAAATAATATCCAATGGTACTTTTCCGTGCTTTTCCGAATTGTGAGGTGCTTAAATCCTTGCGTAATGTGCGAGCATGATTTTTTCGATCTTGGTCCGCAAGCTTAACCTCTAGCTAGGTACTGGTACGAAATTTATCGCGCCACTTCCGTATAAATAGTCTAAATATAGTCAAAGGCGTCCATTTGAAAACGATTTGTTTGGCCAGTGTATCTATTGAAAATTGTAATTGGCAAGATACTAGACAAGTTGTAGGTGAAACTTTTTTGGACAGGAAGTACATGCAGAGTGATCGTCTTGTTTATAATAATATTCTGGAAATACGGGAACGAATGCGTCATTTTCATCTTTGCCTTGGTCATATAGCAGCGTTTTTTGCTCTTTTTTTCACAAGTTTTGTTCTCGTTGACGTTAATCTAGGGATGGCTCAGAACCAAAATCATAATTTCCCATATCAGACACCTCTCTTCACATCTCTAGACGAAAGAGAGGTGGGAGAAGCCAGTCCGCAGAGCGACGGAACAGCCATGATACTTCAAAACGCCACCATATCGCAAATATCTTCCTCAGATTCAGATACAGATAAGATGCTAGATGAACTAGCTCTTAATACTGATAATTCTACAAGGGCAAGTAATGGTTCTCAGAGTGCTGAGCCTTACAATCTTACTGTCGGTTCTGAATCCTTTATGCTTGACGATGTATTGTTCAAACATTACCGAGATGATGTAAATGGCATCAGAATTCATTATGTAATGGGCGGAGAGGGAGATGCAATTGTGCTATTGCATGGTTGGCCCCAAACATGGTATGAATGGAGAGATGTGATGCCTGTTCTAGCAAAGAACAACTTTACCGTAATAGTGCCTGATTTGAGAGGCTTGGGAGACACTTCTAAACCTGCTACTGGATATGATGGAAACACGACTGCCTCGGACATCTATCAGCTGGTTTCTCAATTAGGTTTTAACACCGCCTACCTAGTAGGTCATGACATAGGAGCTCAAACTGCATATTCGTATACTACGGCACACCCAAACAATGTCAGCAAGCTTGTTGTAATAGATTATGCCTTTCCTGGCTTACTTCCCAATGCATCATTTGCTGAACCTTGGTGGTTTTCATTTCATAGAACACTGGACCTACCCGAGGCCCTTGTTGCCGGTAATGAACGTGAATATTTGTCATGGTTCTACCGCCAGTTGGCATACAATCCGTATTCTATCGATGAGGCGGCCATCGACGAATATGTGAGGCAATATTCAGCTCCAGGGGGAATGCGCTCAGGATTTGAATATTTCAGGGCTTCCTCAATCGATGCAATTATGAATAATGAAACATCAAGGTCTAATCTAACTACACCGATTCTGGCCGTAACTGGGGAAGTGTCCCCCTTTAGTAGAGGTGTCACTAAACCGAATTACAGTCTCGAATCGGCAAGTCGGCTGGCAAACAATGTGTCTGAGATCATTATGCCTTCCTCTGGACATTGGATTCCTGAAGAGCAGCCAGGACCCTTGGCAGATCTGCTTATCAAATTTATCAACGAGAAATCTAATCTTCCCACGTCCAACGAAACCGGAACAAAAACTTCCAATGCACTCGAAGATCTAATCAAAACAGTTGAAGATAATAGCTCAATTGTGTCTAACATTTCGCGCACTAATAACCTCAGTACTGGTGCATCTCCAGAACAAACTATGCCGATCCCTTCAGCAAATCTTTCGATTGCACCAGCACAGAATATGTCAACCCAAACTCCGGTACCTTTGGTGGGTCAGGCCAGTAACGAAGCTGATTCAGGTAGAAATATGGAAGGACCGATCCCTCAAAATCAATCTCAACTTAACACGGCGGGGGAGGAGCCGATATCCGAACAGGGAACTCCACTATCAGAAGCAATTGAGGCGGTTTCTAAATTATTTGGAAGAAACAATAGCGGCTGATGGCTACCAGAAATCTGACTAGCATTTCCTGGATTGTACCCTGCTATCAAATTCGTTTCAATTTGTGCTTTGAATTTACTGTATAGCAGTATATTTTTATTCGATCATAAATTAAGTGATCTGTTAGTGCCTATTAGCTATCGCGAAAGAGTTTCGAAAGTTACCGATGGAGTGCCCAACGCATGGTTAAGATGCAATTTCTGTTTTGGAACAGGTTATGTGTTTTTGCCCTCTGGAGTTTCCAGCAAAGCTAACATGGTTGGGATTGTTGCGACGATGACGAATGGCAGATGTAAGACTTGCATGGGAAGTGGATTTGTTCAGTATATAGATGCTTAGTCCGCATTAGCGTAGACATTATTTTTGCGATATTTAGTGTAACATAGTAGAGCCTTTTGTCGAGGAACGAACACTTTATGTGTTCAGACTTCACTTCAGATTTACATTAGAGCAAATCATATCAAAAAATAGGAACTTCATTCAATGAGCATGAACATTTATCCAGTAACGGTTCATTCTTTTATTCTATCTCTTTTTCTCTAGGTCTCATTCTTGTGAGCAAAATAGTCTAAGTAGAAGTATTGCCTACTCCAAAGTTGTCTCAGTAAGCCTAAACCCCCCCATAACCTACTTACAAACTTCATTAGGCTGATCGTGAACGTGCGCGATACCATCTTTACCGGTTAGAAACATGTAATTATTCCACGTGTTTATCCATGTGCATGTCAATGGATTGTCCAAAATGCCAAGGAAAGTTTGAAGAAGAAACCCAAGCCATTCCAAAAAAGGTCCCGTTACCGATTCCATTAAAGCCGACTATGTCGATAGAAAAATACCTTCCGGGTATTCTGAAGAGGTACAGTAACTACACTATTTGTATTTGTTCATCGTGTGGCTATATGGAAGTTTTCTTTAAGCGTTAGCACCGCTCATGAGCTCTGCTTGTTCCAAAGATTTTAGTCTCATAGAGCGACAAGGAAAATGAAGAAGCAAGAATCAGTTCACCTTCTTAACAAATATTCTTGATACACAGTAAAATTAAGTGAGCATGTAACAGAACTCTAGTCGGAATGTCTTTCTTTGATAGATGGAGTGGGCCGGAAAAGAAAAAGAGTAAGTCTTCAGGGGACCTTAAGAATAAGATCAGGGAGAGCCTAAGATCCGCGGAACCTCTAAAACCTCGACTAGAGCAAGCACACCGAAAACTACAGATTCAAGTCTCCAAAATGGATGCGTTCTCTGGAAGACTAAAACAACGTGACCAACAGATCTTTAGCAATGTTGTAGAAGCTGTACAGAGTCATGAAACAAATTATGCAAAATCGCTTTCAAACGAACTTTCTCAGATCCGCAAGATAAACAAAGTAGTCAAATCTACTATGTTGACAACAGAACAAGTGAGACTCAGACTTGAAACAGTTACTGAGTTAGGAGATGTAGCTTCAACATTAACTCCTACCACTTCTGTAATCAAAGATTTACGGGGTGGTCTTTCTTCAGTCATTCCTACCGCAGACCATTCGCTTTCGCAAATTTCAGAATCCCTTGGAGATATACTAAATAGTACATACTCTGACTCATCATTGCAAGGCAATGGGATAGCTAGTCTGGATCCGATAGGAACGGATGGGGCAGAAATTACGAAAATCATGGAAGAGGCCTCAGCGGTTGTGGAAGTGAACATGGAAGACAAATTACCAGATCTTGCACCATCTAAGACTAGGCATAAAGGCAAATCAGAAGATTCTGGAGAAATATTTCCATTCTAGCTGCGCAATGAATTCGTTAATGTAGTACGATTTGTGCTAATGCTCAGTCGACCTCAATCAATTCAAGAACACTATCTACTCCGATTGCATAATCTGTTTGTACTCCTTTCGTCATGTATCGGATCTAAAGCATATAGGGTTTCACAGTTGTTCTGTTTGACATGGCACAGTCAAAAATTCAAGGCATTAATCTGCTACTCCTCTACATATACCAGACGGTAAACTAAGCTCACAGTAATTACCTTCGAATGTATTATTTGTCATATCATTGGATAAGCCGTTGGCGCTGTTGATATCGATAATATTTTGCAAGAAATTGAATGAGATTTTATTTGACAAGCTAGAGGGATCGGTGAAAAGGCCATTTTGGCTTCCATTTATGTAGTTTAGTGTAAGGGATGAATCTCCTGTATTGATTAATGATATTCCGGCCAATGAATTATCATAGAAATAGTTCTCAATTGACGAAATGCCGCTGCTGGAATGTGCTGCTATTCCTAATTCGTTGTACCTCATCATATTGTGTTCAAGGGTTGAATTGGATGAGCCAGTCAAGTAAATGCCTATTCGATTCTCGTCAAGAAAGATGGAAGATATATCTAACGTGTTCGAACCCGTTGCAAAGATCCCAGATTGGAAGCCAACTATACGTCCTGGACCATAAACTGTTATATTACCAAGATCTGGGACAATTATTCCAGATTTTGTACTTTGGCTTCCAGGCCCAACAATGGAATGTCCATTCAATGCAATTGAAATGTTTGAAGCATTAACGATAATTCCATGATCACTACAAACAAGGTCTGCCGAAAGCTTGGTGGACTCATTAATTACACTTCCACAGCTAGCGCTTAATACTGCAAGTGCTGAGGTAGAATTACTAACTTGTGCTTCTATATGCACAATAGCAAGACAATTACAAAGAGTAAGTGTAAAGAGAGTAAAAGAAATAAAACTCGATCTGGGATCCCACTTATGACATCGACATGGCATCTCTAATCTTATTCTCATGTGGGCTAATTAATTACGTCTTTCTTAGAGTATATATTCATATTATTTAGAGTTTGTTTTGGTTTGTTTGTACTAACATTGTGGCTGGTCCATTCAATCATGCAAGCATCCGGGCACGACACATGGCTAATCCACAGAAATTGGCAATCAAGAAATCAAGTGCCATATTAGACTGTCAAAAATTGGAGGGGTATATGGTTTGTTGGTTGAGGTTATAACAATTAAATATATCTCACATATGGAAAACTTCTAAGAATATTCATGATGGCATTGCTTTACTTCGACTACAAGGGAAATTCTCAATTAGACGTCCTAGGCTCGAATGCAATTAATGAACCTTCGCCACTAGTTGAGGATTGAGCAGGGTTAGAGAGTAATTTACCTGTCGGTACAAAAAGTATGCCTTTGGATACAGATGGTCCAACCGGGGCTATAGGTGCATCCACATTAAATTCCCATAATTTACTTCCATTCTGTTTATCTAGAGCCAGAATTGTCCCTGTTTTTGATTTTCCTCCATAAGGGATATAGCCAGTAAAAAGTATTTCATTTGTAACTAAAGGAGAAACTCTGGGTGGAAATTCTGTATCAAATTTCCATTTAATTTTACCGGTGAGGATATCAATTGCATATATTGTCCCATTCTTTAATCCTTGCTCGATGGTATCGGGTGCTGCTTTCTTGTGGCCACTCAATCCATCAGTGAAGAAATCTAAACCTCGGTTTGTAGCAGTAATATAGAGTGTATTATTGTTGTCCACAGCATGATAATTATAAACACCGTATGCCCAAATGAGGCCGGTACCATTTGATGAAGGAATTTTATTGATGTTGATCGGTTTTCCCAATGTCTTCCACCATATCTCATCACCGGTTTTGCCGTCCATCGCAATCAAATTACCCATCTTATCATGTCCTATCACAACCTTCTTTTGAGTGCCATTTTTAAGTGAAATCTTACTGATGCTGCTCCCCCATGAGGTATCCCAATCGTGAGTATCGGGAACCATAAGGTGATTTAGGACCGTACCCTGTGCAATAAATGGTGTTGCCCATATTATCTCTCCTGAAGTAACGTTCACAGCTATCATGTGATTAGAATAAAGATTTGGTGTTTGTCTAGTAGAAGCATTAAAGTTTGGAGAAGCGCTCCCCAATGGCAAATATAAAATTCCTTCTTCGGGGTCAAATGATCCCCCTGACCATGCCGTTGCCCCTCCGTTTGGTGGAGTCTTCCCCCTTTCAACCCATTCACCTGTAGTTGTTTCAAGATTCCATAGTACGCTGCCGTCTGTACGGTTAAGCGCCGTAACGTTCCCCCTTACCAAACCTAATCCTGGTGGCAATCCGCTTCCCCCTGATCCAGCAATTACATAATCCTTCCATACTATTGGAAAGGAATCAATACTATAACCCATTGACGTATTACCGAGAGTTTCAGATTCCCATTTCTTCCTACCATCTGTTGCGTTAATCGCAACTACCGTACCTTTCGAAGCAGTACTGGAAAAAATTAATCCATTGTCATAACTTAGACCCATTGTCGGTCCATAACCAGCACGTAAATTCCATAGAACGTTTCCATCTTCTATATTAAAGGCAAACACATTTCCAGCATAATCTTGAACGTATCCAATGTTGTCAATGATTATGGGCGGATCCTGTATTTCAAAGTTATTCACGATCTGCCACTTGACCCTTAACGAATCCACATTCTCCTTGTTGATGATGGTTTGGTTGGTACTCCTTGTACCATACAAATCATGATTAACTGTCGGCCACCAATCATCATTACTATTCGACATATTGTTACCAGTTATTGTAGCGTGTGCCAGCATGACATGAGGCAATAGAGAAATATTGAATTTGACCTCCGAAACGAAGTAATCGAAGATAAGATGTGACGCAAGGATAATAATAATAAATAGAAATGAAAAAATGAATAAACCTCGAAGCGAACATTCAGATTCACTAATTTCTATGGTATTCACAAGTATTCGAATTCGTTGATAGACTATTATAGCTTATATGTTTATTCCTAGGTTTCTTGAGGTCGAATTCTGAGAATAGCGCTAGGCTTAGCAAGTTCAGTGTATGCATCTTTCTCAGATCTAATAATGTTCCATGCTTTGTAGCGTCGACTAACTCGTACTCATTTCTTCCTATATTGAAGTTTGAATTTGTGGGTCTATGCATCTACATATGATAGGTCGACCTATGGATCGATTTCAGATCTCTTGGGAGATAGTTTTCAGATGAGCAGGTTAGAATTTGCATTCTTGTTTTATTCTACCAATTGGGTCGACGGTCTGTGTTAAACATCAGAAAGCTGAGCATCCAAATTTTTTCAAATCATGCATCTCTGTTGCTTCTGAGTTTGTTGTTGCATTATGTGATGTGTTATGCTAACTGTCGGAGTATGCAGGCCACATTCTCATAACCTACGGTGATGAACATGCAATTTTTAGTATTGTCAGCTGCCTTGTGTTCATACATGGCATTTTTTGTGTTTATAGATGTAATGGATGTTCTTTTTCAATTTAGTGCTGAAAAGAGGATGCTGGCGTGCACCAGCACTTATGTAAATACTAGGTATTCTGCCATCTTTAGCGGAACTATTTTAGGAGGTAGTTAGGCTTACCGGTCCGATGAACTCTATATAGACACCAACGGCAGTGGTAGTAGCAGGATCAGTAATCATTTGAGCCTACGAAATTTGAAACACATGGGAAAAAATGGTGCCACAACATCGGTTGCTGAAAGTACAGTTGCTGTATGTTTTTCCTACATAACATAAGTGAATTTCCCCAATCGTACAATCCGCTAAATACGCGCTGACGCGATATTTTTATTCTGTGTATCTTTATCTGCCTAACAACTGCCTGTAAGGCTTGGCTTAATCTTTGACACAAGATTTCATCCATATTCAGGTTATGTAAAGAAAAATGGTTGTATTCTCTTCCCTGTTTGAGGCTCAGGAGGGTTCCGATTAAGTAATGGGGTCATAGACTGTTCATGTGTAGGGTGTATGATACTAGATCTTAAATACTTGATCACTGTCCTTTGCTCTATATGTGGAAATGTGTTAATTCGGTATGGATTCTCGAAAAGATCGCTTCGCTCAGAGCTTGACCCGCAAAATTTCCTAGCCCATCGTTTACCATTGTTGGCTCTAATGGCACCCAAAAAACTATAAAGTGTTTAAACTAGAATAATATAAGATGAAGAAAGAATTTATAGTCTCACGTATTGAAGCAACACAGGACGGTAGCCCGTACATTTATCTTAGCTTTAGCGATCCTTCTTCTGCCAGCGAAAGCAGAAATAGATCTCCCCAGAGTCCTTTTGGTGCCCATGCATTTGCATTCACATCTCCAGAAGACATGATGAAGAATTTACCTAAGGCATTTTCAAACATGATGGGAGGTATGGGACTTTCAGAATCTCCTACTCTAAAGTTGAGTATGAGGGAGTACGAGGACATGAGTTTAAAAGTAGGGGACAGGGTTACATTAGAAATTAAAAAGGTCGATACCGTGGGAATATAACTACACCTCGGAAATATGGCAAACCCAAAGCCTTACTCTTATTTTTAAGCCCATTGATAACTGACATTTGCTGATTTGAAAACGCATTCCGAAGGAATGAGGACACATTCTTAACCAATTTGATGACACTCATGGAAGTCTCCTAAAAATATTTCCAGCCACTCTGTCGGAAGGTGATCCCTCATCTCAAAATGGAACTAACGAACAAGAAAATTGAGGGATTGAACATTGTACCTTCGGGTCTGATATGAATATGATTATTTCTCGAAACGAACATCAAGGACACAAACTGAGTCATTGAAATGGAGATGACCATACGAGGAAAACTAGAGAACGATTATCCATCCTGTGAAGATGAAGTAATTGAGGTATAAATTACTCCGATGGAGATGGGTAGTTGCTGTGCCTTGTACAGAAGGGAAAAATGGAGTCGCCAAGTAGCAATACTTGTGAGGTCTAATGACTAATGGAAAAGGTTCTCCTAACTCCATTGGGCTACCAAATCCTTTAAGGCTTCAAATAATATATTGTGTTGATGACCAAAGAATGAACACTTTCGAATGCATTATTTCCAAAGTTGAAGTACGGGAATTTATAAAGAAAGAAGTTGGATCAGAAATAAAGCAAAGAATTCTCGAATCTGCTAGACAAACAGGTTCGGGTTTGAACCTGCAACACTGGCGCTTCATCCTCGTTGAGGACGAGAGAAATCTGAGTCAGCTTGGCCTAGATAGCACCAGCGGAAGATGGATCGTAGGAGCAGATTTTGCGATAATAATTCTGACAAATCCAACACTACGGTTCCATTTAATAGATGCGGGCAGAGTTGCTCAAAACATGCAGCTCACTGCATGGAATGAGGGAGTGGGATCCGGACTGTTTACAGGGATAAAAGAGGATAAACTTCGAAACGACTTTAAGATCCCAAAGGATTTGACTCCTTCTATTATCCTAGGTTTCGGTTATCCACTTAAGCCCTCGACCGGTAAGAAAAAGAATCGTCTCCCCCTTAACCAATTAGTTTACAGGGAAGAATATGGCTCTACCTCAGAGTAATTTGATTTGCTTTTCTACTGCAGGCATCCTTAATATATCTAGATTATCAATTATTTCGAGCACAATAGCAGATGTTGTGGGTAAATTCTTCATATCTGGAAGTTAATGATATCGTGTCGGCACCAATTTGAATCATCTACCATATGGCTCAGCTTTTCAGAGCTTTTCACAGAGCAAATGAGTAGAGTCGCTAGCAATCGTCATAATAGATATTAATATAGATGAAGTTGTCAGTCATTGTTGGAATACCTTCTTCATGAGATAGACAGAATACCTAACTCTTGTTTTAAAGTCATCAGATATCTCGGGTATTATTAATCTAATTACTTTTGACTCATTAAGATCATATTACTACTTTTGGGAACATATTCGTGCAGAAACAACGAGAGTGATCGATGATAGAGCCCACACAAAACTCTTGATATTCTTCGAATCGGCATATCTATTATATTTTGTTGATGGCATCGATTGAGCAGATGTTTTTGGTTAAAATGAGAGACAAAATCGAACTTTAACTCTTCAAATCTGTGATTATCCGTGATGATAAATTTGTGCATATTATTTCCGTAAGTACAGAAAGTAAAGCTCTGAGAATACTCCCAGCATTTCGGACATAGTAAGCACCTGTTTCGGAAACCATGGGCTTCCCCAACTATACAGTTCTTTGCGTCCTGTATATCCAGTTTGGGATTATTCGTATATCCTAGTCGCAGAGCAATGGACCATTGAGGACAGATCTCCTCAAACGAAAAAAAATCACTATGGATCGTATTGACGTATCTGTTTCGATTCTGCCCTTTCTCCTCACTCCTGAAAGGTCGTAAAGTCATATGTTTCTGCAACTCTCAAATATACGAATAGGTTATTATTATGTTTTTTTAAGAGACACTCTATCTGGTATGGAAATACAATAAAGGTTGCAAAAAATTGCAAAAATCGCAGAAACAAGTTACTATTATGTAAAACTTGATCAACCTTTGTATATGGCCTTACCATGTAACAATGAGATACCGCCAAATGATAGCGTCGAGACCGTTATGAAAATCTCTATATTACGATAGATAGGGATACGCCGTTAAGTCAGAACTATCCCATCGATGGAATAGGCCTCATAAATTTTCGACAAAAGTACCAAAGCCGTCCGATCGATAATGTAATATCCCATACAAATTAAAGTTCTCTCGATTAGTAACGCTAATAAACCAGTCTAGATCCCTACTTTAGGATATCCTTAGAGATTAGCGATGTGTTAACCAACTTTGCGTTTATTATTGAGACGAGCAAAGCAAATAAGGATGCTAGGTTAGATTCCTTTATTAAACATGTCGTTCCCTATTGAGATATAGTTCACTCTGCAATCGAAAGGCTAAACCTTCTACAATCCTAATCGGTTTCAACTAATTAAAAATGTAAATTTTGAGTCAGAATTTTAATAACCTAAATCAATGTGCAAGGGATCCGCTGAACTATTCGAAAATTGATCTGACATTTCCTTCAAGAACACCTGCATCAAATTCGTTGTGAAATCTGTCCATATGTTTCGAAAGGCCTTCAGTGGTATCAAATGGTGACTGACAGTATGGGCATTGGTAATTTACCTTACTCTTATCTTTGATGTATGTGACAGCTTTCGAATTCACGATGCATACTGGAGTCCCACTTAGTGCTAGGTTTTCTGTCGAAAGAGAAATCTCCTCCATCCTTCTATAGATTTGCTCTCTAGATGCCACTCCAATTATTGCGTTAAAGGCATGGAGATAAATTTGTCTGACATTTCGTTTCGCCATCTTGGATAACGCCTCCTCTACGGTCGCATTAGGACGTATCGTCAGCACTGGACTAGACATTATTTCTCGAAGCTTTACCTTAGAGGGATCTCTGTTTTGAGACATTACTTTGAATAGAATGTCTGTTTTGC
>JAATVR010000187.1 GCA_014523665.1 Nitrososphaerales archaeon TH526 | reverse complement strand
ATGCGATTATGATGATAGCACTTCTACTTTGGAAATGCGATTATGATGATAGCACTTCTACTTTGGAAATGCGATTATGATGATAGCACTTCTACTTTGGAAATGCGATTATGATGATCGCACTTTACCCAACCCAAAACCTGTTACTATTCAATACAATAGTTTAGTCCGACTCATGACTCTTCAATAATGGTTGATATCGGATTTAATATCAGCCTTTATTATAAGTGTATTTTAATGCGATTTCATGAATCGTTACATAGCCGTACATAATTATCATATCCCATTCCATATTCATCATCACATTATACATGAAGGAAAAAAGCCCCCGCTGCCGGATAATTTCTCCACCATCCTGTATTCAGCAGTTAATGATGAAGTTCAATAAATACTATTGAAGATAATCTAATTTACTCTCATCTGCTTTAAAAATAAAAGACTTTCAGACAGAAGTTCAATAACCAATAACCACCCTAATGCCTAGTCAACCTATAAGTGACCTCGGCGTGACATTGTGTACAAGAAGAACGAAGCGCTTCATTTGAGAGATAGTCATTAAGAGGGCACGGCTGAGGTAGCCTGGCTTACTTTTGGAAGAAAGATTTAACATGATTCAGGTCATGATTAAGAATTGTTGCAAGTTTCTCTAGGACAACTAATCAAGAGAAAGCATTTGATTCGTCGATTAGAGAGTAGCAAGCTAAAGGTAATTTCTGCTAGGCAGTAAGCGTGTTTGCAAATGTGCCAACTCTATATCCTAAGTTAGAGATCCAGACTGTCCCTTGGGCCAGTACATCTGTAGCAGTAAAAGCCAATCCGGTTGGAATTCTGATTCAACGAATAACTCCTATCCGACCGACAATTGAAGGATGAGGTATGCGGAAAAACGAGAGTAAAAAAAAGGAAAGAGAGTACTGTGCTTGCTGGTAATCTCAGTCTTACGCACTTGCTGGTTCGATTTGTTTTCTCTCTAATTCTGAGATTCGTTTCTCCAGATCCTGGACGTTACGGCTTGTCTCTAATTCCGAGACTCGTTTCTCTAGTTGAGAGATTCGTTTCTCCAGGTCCAGGATCGTCCGGTTTGTCTCCAGCAGTTCCTTAGTGAGGCTGACAACTAACTGACCTAGAGTGTCTACTTCACCATCGTGTTTAACCATATGCAAATGGTGGGACTGGCTAAGAATATTTATTCGTCATGTCAATTCTCGCATCTGAGAGTAGTGCTGCCAGGCCTGCAGCGACACTGAAGATATAAAGTGAGCGAGCAGTCCTTAAGCCTATTAACTTTTCTTTCTGAAAACTTATTACGTATTTGTTATAGCGTAACTTTAGAACATTCGTTGAATGAACCACATTATTATAATGATTTCACAATAATCATTTAGCAAAGAGCCGTAAGAATTGCATGCTTCATTTTTACATGGGCATAAAATATCTCATTCCCATGTAAAATCTTCTTTAATGACACAGTATGATTTCGATGATCTGAGTATTCCCATAAGTACCAGTCGCTGTATTGTAACTTCAATTTCCTTTATGGTTGCAAAAATATCTCTTCTTCGAAAAAAGAACATACAATATACCTTTATAGATACTCTTGGAACCTAGAGACCTTAATCCAATTGTAGTACAAAATATATTAAAGTTGAATGGAAGTGGTTACTGATTACAAATTTGAATATTTTTAGATAATAAAAGATGCTTCCTTTCTTCCGGTTTGACGTCCTCCCATAAAGAAAGGAATATCTCTTATGGATTAAACCCGTGTTTAGCGTTGCCTTTGTTGATAGAATCAGATGTTGAGCCGCACTACCGGTCTTGTAGGTAATCGTCGGGCGACTTCTACGAAACCTTCGGCTAAGAAGACTGAGAGTATGCCGGGATAAAGGTCACCTCGCGATGCTCCTCGATCTAGATCGAATGGATAGCCTTCAATGCATTTTGCGCCATGCGATTGAGCAAATACGATTGCTTCTCTCAACAAAAGCCGAGAAAGTCCTTGACGACGAAACTTCTTTCGAACCACAAAACAAGTCACTGACCATACAGGGCGACCATCAACCGCTGAGAAAAATCTAGATCGCCTGAGCCGATCGTATATGCCCCGAGGAGCTATGCCGCACCAGCCAGCTGGTTCGCCTTTGCTGTAAGCAATAATCCCCAGAGGTCCATAATTACGTGTAGTGTCGAAAAACCATCTACGATTTGCTTCTCCCCAATTATTCTCACATGCCTTTTTTGGGAGGTGCCAAAAAGCACAAAAGCAATTCCCCGCATCGGCACAATCCTCGAATATTGTTTCAATATCTTCTTTACGTCTGATCGACGCGGGATGACATTCAATAGTTTTAGACAAGGGATCATATTCTAGACTCATAAGTATATGTTTTTTCTTGAATGCATAATTGTAGACACAGGCATTACCCCTAACGAAGGCTCTAAAGAAATTATGCCGTCAAAGTTTCAAATTTTGGGTCTCTTATTAGTACCCCATCAAAGATATAGGGAATGTAATTTGGATTGATTAATCCCACCCATCAAGAAAACATTAATAATAGTAATCTCGAATCAAGATGATACATCATTACGCATCGTGGTAAATTTTAGAATGACGTATTACCTAATGTTGCAGGTTGATTCCACAGAAAACACAATTTTTACAGCTTACTAATATTAGGGTTTAACATGCTTCTTCCATATATCCTGGTTTTTGCTGGCTAATCATTTTTGACAATCCATTCATATAGTTCTTGGCAAATGTGGTGATTGGTTGTGAGGAGTACCATATACAACCAAGAACTTTACAATCATGACAAGTTCTGGCAATGTCCCATTGGGGAGCGCTCCAAATTTCTTCTATGCTTTGTTCAAGTAAATTGTAAGTATTTTGTGGACTATTAAATTTCCAACATGGAACCAAGACTGTACCGTTACCATTAACAAAGATACTTTTCCATACTCCACACTCATCAAAAAGTCCCCTTCCATGTTCTATTATTTGTTCAAAGTACTGTGGCGGGATCATTATTTGAGGATAAGAGTGCTTTTTTCCATAGTCAAGGATACTTTCACAAATCCTGACCATTGTCTGTCGATCAGGAAGTAGGGAATAGCTAACGTCAGACCGATCTTCTACAAAGGTAAAAGAGACAGCATTCGAGCCTAATTCTTTTGCTCGCTCAAAATAAGACTGGTTGATAAATTCCTCAGTATTATACTTAGTTATAACGCTATTAAAGTAGTGTGGTATCTTATAATCAGCCAAAAGATGCAGATTATTTATTACCCTACTATATACTTGTGGAGAAACACCACGTATTTTGCAGTATGACTCTTCAAATACGGAATCGATACTGCAGGTGACAAACTGAATATATTTCTTTAATTCTGCAAGATCAATAGTGTGAAGCAATGAACAGTTAGTGATCAGCGTAATAGGAATTTTTAACTTGTAAATGTACCGAACAAGTTCCATAAAGTCAGGACGACTAGTCGGCTCACCTCCTTCGATGATAGACCAAATACAATATTTTGAAACCTTATCAAAAATTAATTCCCACTGTTCTGTAGTCAAGTCATTTTTCTTTGCCAAGTCAATTTGACCAATCTTATCAGCATCTCCGAAAGGACACATGGGGCAAAAAAAATTACAGTAATGAGTTAAACTGAAAACTGCAATTAATGGGCGTCTTTTTCCCAAAACTCTGTTGCCCGACCAATTGCTTAGAAGCTTGATTGTACGTATGGTGTCAACTGGCATGTGGTTAACATCATCATAGCAGCATATTAAGTTGCTGCTATTATTTGTTGGATTCGTGACGTTTTACATCTTAATACGTCATAAAATTTGAACTGAGTTACACTAATCTAAAGTATGTTTCAACCTACGCAGCCACAAACTTTCTTTTTTTAACATCGGTGCTTCCTTCCTCAATCACCTTCCGGAACTAAATATCGTCTTGCAATACTAAAGAATCTTAAAAGATAGGACGAGGAACTGATTTTTCTATTTCTACATAATTCCCAATTTCAATATTCTTTTTATTCAAGTCCTTCACAACCATGAATATACGATGACTCAGTCAATGAAAAGACCTTTTGGCGTTACGATCATTGCTATCCTAGAATTAGTTGGCAGTGTGGTGTTAATATTTGGAGGACTATCATCTTTAGTATCTGGAGCATTCTTTGCGGCAATACCTATCGAAAATGTCATGACTGAGATGGAGCAACAGGAGCAAGGACAACAGCAACCGTTGAGCGTGGCAGAGTTACATGCTCTAATCCAGTTGCTCGGAAGCAGTAGTATCGTCATGGGTGCGATCGTAATGGTAATTGGTATTGGATATTTGATTGTGTCTTATGGTCTACTAAAGGGAAGAGAGTGGGCTTGGACTATTACAGTAGTACTGACCATGATATCAATCATAGTCCAAATAGTATTCATTATAACAACAAGCATACTTAATGCATCATTGCATCATGATATGAATACCTCATTATATCATTTAATTGATCAAATAATTGGAATTGCGATAAATGGAATAATTCTCTACTATCTTTATCATCCATCTGTGAAGAGATACTTCAAAAAATCCCAACACTCCTAAACAGTTCCAGAATAGATAAAATAAGACCTTACGGTTCAAGGGTATGAGTGGAATTGACATGTGTACTGCAAGCTTTTCACACTTTCATGAATTCTATGTTGCAAAAGCAAATATGAAACACATTTAAGAAATTGTATGTATGTAATAATGATGCAAGCAGGT
>JAATVR010000186.1 GCA_014523665.1 Nitrososphaerales archaeon TH526 | reverse complement strand
TTAATCGCTTTCCCAAGGGGGACTAGATCATATACGCTTTCGAATTTAAGCATATTCTCATAAACTCTCTTTTTTCCTTTTCTTTCTTTTCCCCTTTCTTAACATAAGAATAACGACTATTATTATCGAAAATGAAATAACGATTGAAAGCACCCTTGTTATAGACTCTATCTCATTTGAAGGAGTATTTGGGAAGGGATTAAGAAGGCTTGGTGGGGCCTGATGAGGTACGAATACGTTAAATGAGGCAAGAACTTGTACAGCAGCGTCTTTGTCTACTCTAGTTATTACCTGATGAGTACCGTCGTCTGGGAATAGGTATTCAACTGAAAAATCTCCGTCTGGTACAGTAATGTTCTCGAATTTGAACAGTCTTTGACCATTTGTTACAACTACCCTTGCATCAAATTCCTTAAGATTTTCATTGTTAGTTAGATTGATAACACTGAATTCTAGTTTAGTAAATGTATCAATAACCGGTCTTTCTGGCTGATAAGTAAAAAGGATTTTCACATTGTCTTTTAGACTTATCCATTCCTGAGTCTTGTTAAGGGGTGATATTACATTTCCTGACGACTGAGCAAAGGTCTTCCCAGGCAGAGCATTGTTTAAACCTTTATCTGTTAATTGAATAGTGGCAACCATAGCAAACGTTAGCAAAATCATGGCCACCTTAATCAAGACATATTATCCTTTTATGTTCAGATTTGCGTGAATAAAAACTTGTATGGATACTGTTGAATGACAGTGATGATAATAAGACTAAAGAACAAACAAGTGGGCGGAATGACCCATTACAGGGTGGAGGGAAGAGGAACCACAAAGGCAGAAGCAGTTACTGTTGGGAGAGGTACTATGAAGTATACACCAGAATACATACCAAGAACTAAAGTTGAAGTTGTCGTTAAAGACGACCAGGTTGATCTGATATTAAGCAATATTATGGATAGGCTTGGTGCCAACGAGATAAGCGGAAAGATATTTGTTCTAGAAGTACCACTCACCTTCGATATAAGGACAGGAAGTAAAGGAGAGTCTGCAATTTGATATCTGTTACCATCGTGTTATAGTTTAAAGAGAATAGATGGTCAATGAGCACCCCAGAACCAATTAAGAAGGGTCAGTTTTATTATATCCATGATATGGCGGACCATTTTATCATGGAAGATAAGACTAAGCTTGGGCTTGAAGTGAGAGAAAGATATCTTCACCCAAAGTATGGCGCTGATTGCGAAAGCGGCATCATTTATGACGGCGGAGGTAGGGGACACAAAGTAGGTATTAGGTGGCACTTTCCCAAGTCAAGATTTGCGTTAGATGAAATAGTCAAATTTGCTGAAGAGATGAATGAGCGTTATCTGGCTATAAGAGAGATGACGTGTCCGGATGACTGATTTGATCAGATATCGATAAGTCGGTGTCATCAAAGAGGGGCTTACATTAGTCAGAGTTGATATTATTCGATCTGGCCTACCTAACACCATTTTATAATTAGTTATATTCGAAATTCTGAACAATTAATTAAATTCATCGAATGAAAGTGCCGTGATTCTTTGACTCCATAGACATTTAGCTTACACCATATTGAACATAGTCTTAGGGGGTAAAATTGCTGATGACATACAGCTGCCTATGCCTATAAAAGTTCTAGCATATAACTTAATTGAACGCTAATTGAACGCCTTGAACGAATCCCTCTAGGGAAATTATTGAAAAGTATTCTGAACGGCTGTAAACAAGTGAGTCGATATACAATGATTGCATACAAATTTGTAATAACTCAGGAATCTGTACACTTTTTCGTATACATGACACTCTTGTCCAAAAGTTGCCCATTTTAGGCTAATTATTCAGAACCGAAAGAACTAGGAGCACGGTAACGAGGATGACAGCTATCTTCGTATATTCTGGGGACAAATTAAACGCTCACCGTAGCGTTCCAATCTCATTTGATGGATCGACCAAAGGGTTCCTGAGGAGGATTCTGTTTGTGTTCCATGAGGATATGGTCTGATCTTTCAACAAGAATGCAGAGTGATGTATCGGTTTACTAATCATTTTGAGGATACTAATATTCAAATCACTAGTGATAAATTGATAGGTTCGAGCGTGAAACTTTGTTACTGTTGAGTTAGTAACAATTAGAAATTGATAAATAAAGTTTTTACGTAGGTAATGATACCTGTTAAACATCTTATCGAGGTAAAACTCAATATCTGTCGTGACAATTAATAGCAGAAGAGGAAAAGGGTTATGCCTTAACTTATGCGTCAGGCGTTATGATTATAAGACAATGACCGTGTTTATAGAGTCAAGAATGTAAAGCGATATGTCGAACTCGGCGTATGAATACAAGAATTTGTTCATTAATTTAATCATACCTTTAATCGCAATTAATTTGGTAGTAAACCCTCTTTTATTAAATCGCTATCTAAAGAAATCAGCAATGACACAGACATAGACACTTATCTGGTAGTAAAAGTAAGATACCTGGTGTGATACTCGAAATGTGGAGATTGTGAATGTCGTATATAAGAAGAAAGCCATACAGGATCCTGGTTGGCATAGATGGTTCAAACTCTTCTATGGACTCAGCCGATTATGCCATTTCGATTGCACGCAAAAACAATTCTCAATTGATATCATTGCATGTTCTGTTCTCCGAGCTAGAGCACGCCTACTCTCACCACATCTTGGGATTTTGAACACCCACTAAAATGAATAGTGAAATAGATGATGCCAGAACGAGAGCCAATCAATGGTTTAAAATTTTGGAGATTAAAATTAGCAAAAAGGATCCTACCAATAAATATTTAGCAAAAAGGATCCTACCAATAAATATTTAGCAAAAAGGATCCTACCAATAAATATTTTAAAAACTGATTTCCTCGTAACAGATAACTCAATACCCCATGCAATAGTAAAATATGCCGAAGATCACGACCTTGATCTTACGGTTGTTGGAACACGAGGTAGATCAGGTCTAACGAGAATGGTGGTCGGTAGCGTTGCTTCTTCCGTAGTTATTTATTCTTCATG
>JAATVR010000185.1 GCA_014523665.1 Nitrososphaerales archaeon TH526 | reverse complement strand
AGGCTCTATAAAATTAGAAGTGGCGAACCAACCTGCTATAAAGATTGAAATAAATACAAATGATCAAGTCGACGGTAATGACAATTACGACTTAAACATCTGTTGGCTTGGAATTGGACTCGGGTTCAGGTGCTGAGACATCTAGCCCGGCTGTTGTGCTTATACTACTACCAATGTTCTTAACCGGCAGCTGGAGTTTGTCAGATCTCATGCTTCGAAAGATATTGCTGATAATTACAGAACTGGCCATAAATACAACCGCAAGTCCCGTTAGTAGTTCTCTAAACATTATTTATCGCCGCCGAGTTAACTATAGTGTGTGCTCCCACATTCTTAGTGATAACAAAATCACTGCAGATATCCATATTATATTATGATCCAGAAAGTATATAATAATTATATAGCCAGGCATTTGGTACTAAGTTCTATGACTCAAAATGTACTATGACTACGATAGATCACATCAAGTAATATCTTATGTTTTTCATAATATATTGAGAAAGTGCATGCGTTTGAGTGGGCTTTGCGAATCATCTCAGCTAATGCCCTGTGATATACCATTTCTACAGGATTCTCTCGAAGAGCAAATGCCTCTGCGAGCAATATTTCCCGCTCAAAGTCACGTTAGGTCTCTTCTAAAATCTTCTAGTCCGCCACCAAGTTTCAGCCGGAAACTATTAAGCCTCGTTTCTCTATCACTTGAGCTTGCCATATGAGAAGTTCGCTGCCTTCATTGAATAATTAGAAGTTGTTTGAGTATGACTCGGTCTATCGCTCATTCCTTTATCGCTTCAAACATCGTCAGCGTTTTATGAATCGAAGCTGCTATTAGCCTATGTGCTTCTGCTCCTCCTAAACCTTTGTCTATGACGCACTTCTCTGCCTTCTCCAAGTGTATAACAAACTCTTGAGATAACTGACTCATCATGCTGGCTTTATCGCGTCTGTTGTTGTCGTCATCGAGAGTTTCTGTTAAACTATGGAGTCGATTGATTCTATCATCTGATGATGATCTTGACTTATCATCCTCACTAACGCTTCAATTTATTAGCAGTTAAAACTGGATTTCTTTTTACTGAATTGGTTCTATGACATTATTTCCCTGATCTTACACGCTATGCACACTAAGATTGATAACGTACACATTCTAAGAAGTCGTTATCCCTTTAATAATACAGGTATAGGAGAGATAAGAAATCGTTACATGTCAATTTTTTAACTTAGTTGATAAGTCACTAATGATATTTCAACACTTTCACACTTAAGACTTTGTCACTCTCAATAATTGGTTGAAGTATCTATTGGAAATCTGAGAGTAGATTTAATCAACCTTACAATAGGGATGTAAATACATTGAGGATTGGTACCAACAGCATCAACAAACACAAAGTCACCGGTCATCTTATTCAATTCTACGAATTTCTTATTTGGCTTTTTGTCCAGAATGTAATAATGGGCAACAATACCACCGACTAAACCAGTATGAATGAAGAGTATTTCTTTATCATGGTAAGTTATGTAATGGAGTTGTGGCAATATCGCCATAAAAGATTGCGAAGTATATAGTATAACATTTAACATCTCCTTCAGACTCTCGTATTCCAAATAGGTAGTAAACCATTTACTTTGAGAGAACGTATCAAGTGCCTAGAGATACGTATTTTATGTTATCGATCTGTCTTACTAAGGAGGTCCATTATTTTAGAACCAAAGATTGAATAGGATAATAATTGCTGATCAGAAACTAGTTAGTGATGATGCTTTACTCTTTCTATTTGTATACGATAAAACTAAATACTAATTAATTCAGTACAGCAAGCAATATTTGGCTTTAGGAACAATCGCACTCGTAATAATCGGAATGATCGTCTTATTGGTGATACTGTCAATTTTGGTATTACTTGTCAAAGTGCTCGCACCGATATTTGTAGGATTGATTATCATAGTAATAGTAATTGGTGTTGGATTGTGGATATATATGAAACTAAAGCAGCGTTAACAGACACAATTCTATTTCCACTACATTTACCACCTCTGAATTCACTCTCAGATATATTGAACCCAACTAGGAGCTTAGAAAGCTAAAGTAGATGAATATCATTCATAGAAAGGTCGGACAGCGTTTTCGATCGGGGGAATATCAAGCTTAAATCATAAGCTACAGATGAAGGCGTTCCTAGCCAATGTAAGTGTATGTAATGAAAATTGGATTGATATCAGACACACATAACAATAGCAGGACAGTTAAAAAGCACGCTTCACAGGAGCTTTCACATGCACTTGAAAGAGCCCGGCAGATCGACTAGCTTGGCGGAGATCCAACTATGAAAAGCAAGGAGGCAGGGTATTCGGAGGATCCAAAGACAATGCTTGAAATGGATCTCAAAGCTGAACAAGAGACTATCAAGAACTATAGGGAGAGAATACGACAAGCTGAAAGTTCAGGCGAATTTGCCCTTTCTGAAGCATTAAGAGATATTATTAGACAAGAACAGGATCACGAAATAGATCTGAAAGATGCTCTTGGTCTACGATGAAGAGGATACTAAAATGTCATGGTAATTTTTATTATCCCTTCATTT